>NZ_JBFUMG010000033.1:0-19903 GCF_054049495.1 Phyllobacterium sp. P5_D12
CGATAAGCCTTAGCGTTGTTGTCTTGCCGCAGCCAGAAGGCCCAAGAAGGCAAACGAGTTTGCCTTTGTCGACGGCCAGATTGACGCCTTTGACAACCGTAAGCGAACCATAGCTCTTGGTCAGGCCGTCTAATTCCAGGAATGCCATTCCACCTCCCGAGTGTTCACGGAGCCGACAAGTCGGTTTTCCACTGATATTGGCTTCATCGAAACGTACGGAGCAAATTGAAGACTGTCAACAGATTACTATTTTCAACTTTTTCAAATTGAGTTGTGAAGATTCTGAAAAGTTGTCCTGTTGACAGATATCCTACAACTGGCTATCTAGTCCAAACTGCACCATCACCGAGATTGGAATCCGCATAATGGCATTCAAATCCCTCAAGCCTCTGCACCGCGCGCCTTTGCTGCATGTGTCCGTGCAAGAAAGCTTGCGGGCTTACATCAACGAAAATGGCCTGGAAGCAGGGGCGCCGATGCCGCCCGAAGGCGAACTGGCCAGCCAGCTTGGCGTCAGCCGGAACTCGCTGCGCGAAGGCATAAAGGCATTGGAGTCGGTTGGTGTTCTGGAGTCGCGGCGTGGTGTTGGCGTCTTCGTCAAGGCATTCTCCTTCGAGCCGCTGCTTGATAATCTTGCCTATGGCTTGGGCGGGGCGCTGCGCCAGATCGAGGAAGTGCTGGAGATTCGCAGGACGCTCGAAGTCGGCCTGATAGGCAAGACCCTGCAGAGGATTAGCGACGAAGATATCCAGGAGCTACGGCAGGTCGTCGCTCGCATGCGCGTTCATGCTGAGCGCAATGAAGCATTTGTCGACGAAGACAGGCTTTTTCACCGGCTGCTTTTCCGTTGTCAGGAAAATGAGACGCTGGTGCGGCTCATCGGGGTGTTCTGGCTCGCGTTCTACAAGGCGTCCGATTTCGTCAATCTGGAAAATACAGATCCGATGGCGACATGGCGTGATCATGAGGCGATCGTCGACGCAGTCGAGGCGAGAAATCTCGAAGACGCGCGCAACCGCCTCGACAGTCACTACGAGGGGCTCGCTCGGGTGATTGAACACAACAAGACCAATACGACAAATGGGAGGATACCATGAAACTACGAATGATGGCTTCAGCGCTGGCACTGTCTGCCGCGCTGATCGGAGGCGTAACGTTGGCGCCGGTTGCAGCGCAGTCCGCAACCTTGTCTGGCGGATTCGATGTTGGACCGGGAGGTTTTCAGGGAAACTTCAATCCGCTGGCGGCCACAGCCGGATTTACTTGGCTCAGCGTCTATTTCGAACCGCTCGTGACCTATGACGACAAACTGCAGAAGGTGGTCGGCGTGCTGGCGGACAGCTACGAAGTCAGCGCAGACCAACTGACATATACGTTCAAGCTTGCGGACGCCAAATGGCATGACGGCAAGCCTTTCACCTCCAAAGACGCGAAATTTACCATGGGTTTGGCCATGGATGCGAAGTCGGGATCGGTACTTGCTGCCAGATTGAAAGCAGTCTCGTCCGTCGAAGCTCCGGATGACCGCACCCTGATCGTCAAGCTGAGCGCCCCAAGCGCGAGTACTCTCGACACAATGTCCAAGGTGATGATGCTGCCGGAACATGCATTGTCATCGATACCGGTCGATCAGCTTGCCAAGAATGCCTGGTGGTCTACTTCGCCAATCGGGACCGGACCTTTCAAGTTCACCAAATACGTCACCGATCAATATGTGGAACTTGCCGCCAACACCGATTATCGCGGCGGAAAACCCGCACTTGAGCGAGTGATCAACCGATACTTCGCCAATCCGGCAGCCGCGATCGCTGCCCTTCGTGCCGGAGAGATCCAGTTTACCTATGTCGACTCCAATGATGTGTCGACATTCAAGGGCGATGAAGCTTTCAAGGTCATCGAAGGTGACAGCTTCGTCGTCAACTATCTTGGTTTCAATCATGAGTCGCCGATCTGGAAAGATCCGCGCGTCCGCAAGGCGGTGATGTATGCGATCAATCGCGATGCCATCATCAAGAGCCTCTATGCGGGTGCTGCCAAGCCGGCAAATTGCGCCTATGTCGCGGACCAGCTGATCCCGCAGGGTGTTGACCCTTATGCCTATGATCCGGAAAAGGCGAAGCAACTTCTGGATGAAGCCGGGTGGTCGCAAATCAATGGCGACAAGCCGATTACCCTTCTGACCTACTACACGACACCTCTCGCGACCAACGTGCTCGCAGCCGTGCAAGCCATGCTTTCGCAGGTGGGCATTAATGTCGTGCCGCGCGCCGTCGATACGCCGACTTACAACAGCATCGTCCTGAACCCGAAGCCGGATGTCGCGCAGTTCCAGCTGGTCTATGCCGGTCTTCAGAACGGACCTGACGCGGGCAGCATCAATGTCGGTCTTAATGAAAAGCAGATCCCGCCAGCGGGCCCCAACGTGGTGCGCGCGCGCATGCCGGAACTCAACAAGGCGCTGGACACCGCTCTTGCAGAGACCGACGTGTCCAAGCGTGACAGCCGCTACCAGGATGTCTGCAAGGTCATGAATACCGACTTGCCCTGGGCAACCCTGTGGGTGGCGAACCGCTATGGCGTTGTGTCGTCAAAGGTCAAGGATTTCATCTGGACGCCGGCACCGGGTGGCGGCCCCTATCAGGCTCATCCGGAAAAATGGTCACTCGGCGAATAATCGCCCGCGCCGGATCGTGGTTCGAGGGGTGGCGCTAGCCACCCCGGCAAAACGGAACGAAAATGCTTCAATACAGCCTTCGACGTCTGCTGATAGGAGTAGGCATGCTCCTTGCCTTGAGCGTGCTTATTTTCTTGCTGTTGCGTCTCACCCCCGGTGATCCGATCGACGCCTATATCGATCCGAACATCCCGATGTCGCCAGAGCAGCTTGCCGAACTGCGCAGCCAGCTTGGGCTCGACAGACCCTTGCCGGTTCAATATCTGGCGTGGCTGCAACAGGCCGTCTCGGGGAATCTCGGCTTCTCGATCAAGCGTCAGGATCAGCCGGTGCTGGATCTGGTGCTGTCGCGCATCGGTCCCACCGTGCTGTTGATGGGATCGGCATTGGTTATCGCGATTATCGCGGGGATCGTCACTGGTGTTATCAGCGCGGTGCGGCGGAACTCGCCGGTGGACCTCTCATGCTCGGTCTTTGCACTTGTCGGTATTTCGAGCCCGGCATTTCTGAGCGCTCTGATCGGCCTCTATATATTCGCCGTTCGTCTGGGATGGGCTCCATCAGGCGGTATGCTGACACCCGGTGTGGAATTCTCCATCGGAGATCTGCTCCATCATCTGATCTTGCCCGCGGCGCTTCTTTCAATCGCCCAAGCCGCGTTGATCATGCGCTACATGCGGTCGTCACTGCTTGAAGTTCTCAATCAGGATTACGTGCGTACGGCGCGGGCGAAGGGCGTCAAGGAATTCTGGGTCATCGCCAAGCACGCGCTGCGCAACGCCTTGCTGCCCGTGGTGACGGTCATCGGCTCGACCATCGGCCTGGCAATTGGCGGCGCGATTTTCATCGAGAGTGTGTTCAATTGGCCGGGCATGGGGCTGTTGCTGGTGAATGCCGTCGAGACGCGCGACTACCCGGTCATCATGGGCGCGACGCTGATCATTGGGGCCTGTGTGATCGTCGTCAACCTTCTGACCGATATCACCTATGCGGTCATCGATCCGCGCATCAAGGTCGGTTGAGATGCTTGCACGCACCCCTTCCCACAGTCCCGGTCCGATGGCGCGCGCATTACACCGCTTCGGCCATAACAAGGCGGCGCTGTTCGGCGTTTGCATCATTGTGCCGATGCTCGCGATGATCCTGTCCTATCCTTTGTGGTGGACATTCAAGCCGAATGACATCGATCTGCTCGCCATGAACAGCGGACCGACGGCTACCCATTGGTTCGGAACCGATGGTGTTGGCCGTGACGTTTTTGTACGTGTTCTGGAGGGTGGCCGGATTTCCCTGCTCGTAGCTGTAGCCTCGACAATCATCTCGGCGATCATCGGGTTTCTGGTAGGTGCGATATCGGCGCTTGCCGGTCGCTGGGCCGATGCTGTCACCATGCGTTTCGTCGATCTGGTCATGACCCTCCCGCCGGTCATCTTCCTGCTGGTGCTGGCGTCGATTGCCGGTACGGGCATCTGGCCGACGGTACTTGTCATCTCGCTGCTGTCATGGCCACTCCTGTCCCGCATGATCCGCTCGAGGCTGCTTGAACTCCGGGAACGGGATTTCGTTTTGGCTTCGCGCGGCATGGGAGCAGGGCTCGGGCATCTGCTGTTCCGGCATGGCCTGCCGAACTCCATCGATATCCTCGTCGTCTATGCGACGCTGCAGATCGCCAATGCGATCCTTCTCGAGGCCGGACTGTCATTCCTCGGTCTCGGTATTGCACCACCGGCCGCCAGCTGGGGCAACATGCTTAACGCAGCGCGCTCGACGGCCGTTCTCGAACAATTTCCCTGGCAATGGCTGTTCCCGGGTGGGGCGCTGGTCCTTGCCGTCCTTGCAATCAACTTCATTGGCGATGGTCTAAGGGATGCCTTCGATCCTCGCGCCGAACTGAACTGACAAAGAAAGAAAGCGAAAATGACCAAATTTCATGGGGTTGTTCCTCCCGTCGTAACACCTCTCAATCCGGATTTCACGGTAGACTATCCGTCCTACACGCGCGTGCTCGAACATCTGCTCGGCGCGGGCTGCCACGGCGTATTCGTGCTCGGGTCTACCAGCGAAGTGGTGTTCCACAACGAAAAGACCAGGCAGGAAATTCTCGAGCACTCGGTCAAGATCGTCAATGGCCGCGTGCCGGTCATTGCAGGCGTTCTCGATGCAACGACCGACAATGTCATTGGCCATGCGAAGGTTGCCAAGGCGGCAGGTGCAGCCGCCGTCGTCGTGACGGCACCGTATTATACTGTCACCAGCCAGCCCGAGATCATCGACCATTTCCGCTATATCAAGGATGCCGTCGACATTCCGCTTGTCGCTTATGATATCCCTGTCTGCGTCCATGCCAAACTGGCTCGGTCGACAGTGACGACGCTGGCCAAGGAAGGCACCATTATCGGCCTCAAGGATTCAAGCGGCGATGATGGCAATTTCCGTTACGCCTTGCTGGATCTCGCCGAGCACAAGGACATCTTCCTGATGACCGGTTCCGAGATCGTCGTCGACAATGCGCTGTCGATGGGTGCGCATGGTGTTGTCCCGGGTCTCGCCAATGTGGATCCGCACGGCTACGTCCGTCTGTGGGATGCTGCGCAACGCGGCGATTGGGAAACGGCGCGCAAGGAGCAGGAACGGCTCTGCCGCCTGTTCGAGATCGTCTGGGTGGCACAAAGCCGCGTCAGCGGTGGCGCGTCGGGCGTGGGCGGTTTCAAGACCGCCATGCGCCGCCTTGGCATCATTGACACGAACATCATGCCGAGACCCAGACAGGCGCTCGATGCTGCAGAATCCGCCAGGATTGACGCGATCCTGCGCTCTGCCGGGCTGCTCGGCTGAGAGCGGATATGGACGAGCGCATCGATCCCATTCTCGACATTCGCGGGCTGCGGACAATCTTCCGCACCCGCGGCGGCGCGATTACCGCAGTCGATGGTATCGACCTTTCGGTCGCTGCCGGCGAAACCGTTGCGCTTGTCGGCGAATCCGGTTCCGGCAAATCCGTGACCAGCTTGTCTGTCATGGGCCTGTTGACCCGCAATGTCGGCGCGATTGCTGCCGGGAGTATCCACCTCAAAAGCAAGGATGGCGCCGTTCGTGACCTCGTCACGCTGGATGACGAACAGATGCGGAGAATTCGCGGCGACGACATCGGCATGGTGTTCCAGGAGCCGATGTCCAGTCTCAATCCAGTGTTCACGGTGGGTGACCAGATCGCTGAACCGCTTCGCATCCATCGCAATGCCGACCGGAAATCGGCGATGAATTCGGCAGTCGGACTTCTCGATCAGGTAGGCATCCCCGATGCGAGACGCCGGGCAGGACAGTATCCGCACGAGCTTTCGGGCGGCATGCGGCAGCGCGCGACGATCGCCATGGCGCTTGCCTGCGATCCCACATTGTTGATTGCCGACGAACCGACGACGGCGCTTGACGTGACCATCCAGGCGCAGATCCTCGATCTTCTGATCAAGCTGCAACGTGAACGCGGTATGGGCATGCTTTTCGTCACGCACAACCTTGGCGTGGTGGCCGAGATCGCCCATCGCGTCGCGGTCATGTATGCCGGGCGCATCGTGGAGGAGGGGCCTGTCGGTGAGGTTTTCCGCAATCCGCGCCATCCCTATACACTCGGACTTCTGGCGTCGATGCCTCGGCTTGGTGAGGCAACACGCATGAAGCAGACCGGCCAGAAATTGGCGGCTATTCCGGGTGTTGTCCCCAGTCTTGCTGACATGCCGGATGGATGCGCATTTTCGCCGCGCTGCCGCTATGCAATCGATGCCTGCCGGGCAGCGGTGCCAGCACTCGCCGAGGTCAATGCGATGCATCGGAGCCGCTGCATACGATGGCAGGAGGTGGGCCGATGAGCGCTGCGCCATTCCTCACCGTCCGCGATCTGGCCAAACACTACGTTTCCCGCGGCACAAAACTCAATATCCTCGAAGGCATCTCCTTCGATATCGCCAAGGGGGAGGTGGTTGGACTGGTCGGTGAATCCGGCAGCGGCAAGACAACGATCGGCCGTTCGGTCCTGCGTCTGGTCGAGCCTTCTTCGGGTAGTGTAAAATTCGATGGTACAGAACTGACAACACTTTCGGCCGCGCAGATGCGGCGGACGCGGCCCCGTATGCAGTATATATTCCAGGATCCATTTGCCAGCCTGTCGCCGCGCATGACCATTGGCGAGATTTTGACCGAAGGCCTGAAGATCCAGGGCATCGGTACCCGCAAGGAACGCATGGACCGGGCACGAAACGCTCTCGTGCAGGTCGATCTTCCCGCCGAAGCGGTCAACCGCTATGCGCATGAGTTTTCCGGCGGGCAGCGCCAGCGCATCGGTATCGCTCGCGCACTGACGGTTGCACCGGAATTCATTGTCGCGGACGAGCCTGTTTCAGCGCTGGATGTGTCGATCCAGGCGCAGGTCATCAATCTCCTGCGCGATCTGCAGCAACGGCTCGGTTTGACCATGCTGTTCATCTCGCATGATCTCGCGGTTGTCGAATATATCTGTGACCGTGTGATTGTCCTCTATCTCGGCCGCATCATGGAGATCGCGTCAAGCGCTGATCTTTATGCGCGGCCGCAACACCCCTATACGCGTGCTTTGCTTTCCGCGATTCCGTCGCCGGATCCGGATGCGCCCCGCAACCGGCAAATCCTGAAGGGTGATATTCCAAGCCCGGCCAATCCGCCGAGCGGCTGTGTATTCCGGACACGCTGCCCAGTGGCGCTGGAGGCCTGCGCCCATACGATACCGGAATTGCGCGAAGTTTCGCCTGGTCAATTCAAGGCCTGTATCCGCGATGATTTGAACTAGGAGCTCAGTGTGAAATCAGCGGAACATGCGATCAAGGGGAATTGGGCCAGTCTACTCCTACCCATCGAGGCGGACGACAGCATCGAATTCAGCAAGCTTGGCGCTGAAATCGACATCCTGATCGATGCGAAGGTCGATGGTATCTACTCCAACGGAACCGCAGGCGAATTCCACAACCAGACTGAGGAAGAGTTCGATCGCATTCAGCTGATGCTGGCCGAGCGCTGCCGAAAAACGGGCATGCCCTTCGTCATCGGTGCCTGCCAGCCTGACCCAATGATCATGCTGAATCGTGTGCGGCGCGCAGCTTCACTCACTCCCGCTGCCATTCAGGTCATCTTGCCGGATTGGTGGCCGCTGACGGACGAAGAGGCAATCGACTACCTCAACAGGGCGTCTGGGATTGCTAACGGCATTCCACTTATCCTCTACAACCCACCGCATGCAAAACGCGTCCTTTCGCCGAGGGAACTTGGTGCGGTATTGGCCGAAACGCCGGGTGTGATCGGCGTGAAGCTGGCAGACGGTGACTCAACTTGGTACGCCGAGTCGCGCGAGCATCTGCCTGGCGTCGCGCTTTTCGTACCGGGGCATCACCTCGCGACGGGCATCAGGGAAGGGGTCGCTGCAGGTGCGTTTTCCAACGTCGCCTGTCTTAGTCCACGCGGCGCGCAGCGCTGGACCGACCTTATGCAAATCGATATGGACGCTGCCATCGAAACCGAACAGCGGATCTGCAGATTCATGGATCAGCACATCGTGCCATTCCGGCAGAAGTCCGGCTATTCAAATGCTGCGCTGGATAAATTGCTGTGCGCGATCGGCAATTGGGGACCTGTGGGTACGCGCTTACGCTTTCCGTATCGCTGGATCGGCGAAGACGAAGCCCAACGCCTGCGCGCTGTCGCGAAACAGGACCTGGCCGACATCATGATTTGATGAGCAGCTGACCCGTCTATTTCGGAGCGTGCGACTGCACCACTTTCTTGCATTCGGGTGTGAGCTTGTCCAACTGCTTGGCTAGACATTCGATAACCCGCCCGCCACCAGGCATGACGCCGGGACAGTATTTTTGAAAGTCCGCCATGCATGCCGCACGTTCTGCGGCAGTCTGCGCCATGGCCGAGCTGCAAAACATCCCAATTCCAATGACAGTCAAAATCATCCGCATCACAACCCCCTACAATTTTTTATGGAGAGCTATCTCTCAGATACGGAATAACGTAGCATCGATCATGCGTTTTCTGCAAAGGCCAATTGGGGGACATAATGGCCGGAATAAGTGGATTGCACACACGGCAAATTGAACGCTCTTTGGGCGCTCGCCGGAGGGTAGGCTTTGCCTGCATCACACTATTTGGGCTGGCATTGGCTGGCTGTAATCAAGAGAACACTTACGTTCCACCACCGCCGCCTAAGGTCGTTGTGGCGCTTCCGGTAAAACAGAACGTCACGCCCTATCTTGAGGTGACTGGTACTACCGCAGCAGTTAACCAGACTGCGCTGGTTGCACGGGTACAAGGCTTCATCGAGGAAATCGAGTACAATGACGGGGATGCGGTAAAAGCCGGTACCACACTCTTCGTCATCGAGCCCGAATCCTACCAGCTAGCATTAAACCAGGCGAATGCCGCAAAGGCATCGGCCGACGCGTCTGTAAAGTTATCGCAGGCGGAATATGAACGGCAGGCAGCGCTTGTGGCCAAAACCTTCGCTACACAGCAGGATCTGCAGAAGGCGGAGGCGCAACGTGAAGCCGACCTGGCCATTCAGCAACAGGCGGCATCCAATGTCCAGCAGGCCCAGCTCAATTTGAGCTACACGCAGGTGAAAGCGCCGTTCGACGGTGTCGCTACTGCGCGGCTGGTGTCGATAGGTGAACTCGTCATCGCGTCCACCACGGCGCTCGCGACGATTGTCCAGCTCAATCCCATCTACGTCAATTTCAACGTCAGTGAGAAGGACGTGCTGCGCATCCGTGCTGATATGGTGAAACGCGGGATGACCGCGCAGGATTTGAAAAAAGTGCGCGCCGAAGTCGGTACGCAAAACGAAACCGGTTTCCCCCATGTGGGGACGCTCGACTATGTGGCGCCCACCATCACGGCGTCGACCGGCATGCTTGCCGTCCGTGCCGTCCTACCCAATGCCGATCGGCAATTGCTGCCCGGCTATTTCGTCCGGGTCCGGGTCCCCTTGTTCGAAGAGCCAGGGATGCAGCTGGTGCCGGATCGCGCCATTGGCAGTGATCAGAGCGGGCGCTATGTCCTCGTTGCCGGCAAGGATGATGTTGTTGAACAGCGCAAGGTCGAGATCGGCCAATTGGTTGGTGAATTGCGTGTCGTTACAACCGGGATCAAACCGGAAGATCGGATTGTCGTCACTGGCCTGCTGTCAGCCATACCCGGCCAGAAGATTGAGCCGCAGTTGAAGGATCTTAGCGCCGTTGCGGCGAATGGCGCAGCGCAATGATCTCGAAGTTCTTCATAGAACGGCCCGTACTGGCCAATGTGATCGCCATCCTCATGGTCGTCATCGGCTTTGTCTCCCTGTATTCGCTGCCGGTCGCGCAATATCCGAATGTCGTGCCGCCAACCGTACAAATCACGACCCGCTATCCCGGAGCCAGCGCACGCACGCTGATCGATACGGTCGCGTTGCCGATCGAGCAGCAGGTCAACGGCGTTGAGGACATGCTCTACATGCAGTCTTACGCGGCCTCTGACGGCAGCTACGCGCTCACGGTCACATTCGCCATCGGCACTGATCTCGACGCGGCACAGGTCCTTGTACAGAACCGCGTTTCAGCTGCGCTGGCCTCGCTGCCGCAATCGGTGCAGGTGCAGGGCGTCAACGTTCAGAAGAAGTCGACGTCGATCCTCGAAATCGTCACGCTGACCTCGCCGGACAGCAGCCATGACAGCCTTTATCTCAGCAATTACGCCACCATAGCGCTCAAGGATGAAATCGCCCGAATTCCCGGCGTTGGCAATGTTACGGTATTTGGCGCGGGCCAATATTCGATGCGTATTTGGCTCGATCCCGACAAGATGCAGGCACGCGGCCTGACGGCGCAGGACGTCATCCAGTCGCTGCAGCAGCAGAGCGAGCAGGTGACCGCCGGTCAGGTGGGCATGCCGCCTGCGCCGGAAAACCAATCCTTCCAGTATACGATCAATGTCGAGAGCCGCCTTAATGATCCCGACGCGTTTGGTGCGGTCATAGTCAAGACCGACGCCAATGGCGGCATGACGCGCGTGCGGGATATCGGCCGCGTTGAGCTCGGTGCGCAGACCTATAGTCAGGTGTTCCGGCTCGATGGGGCGGATTCCGCGGGCCTCGCGATTTTTCTGTCTCCTGGTGCCAATGCGCTTGACGTGGCCAAAAGCGTAAGCGCCAAAATGAAGACGCTTGCTGCCGGATTTCCGCAGGGCGTTGCATATTCCATTCCATTCGACACGACGACCTTCGTCAGTCAGGCAATCGGCGAGGTCTACAAGACCTTGTTCGAAGCGGCGCTTCTGGTGCTGATTGTCATTCTCGTTTTCCTGCAGGACTGGCGCGCCATGCTGGTGCCCGCGACGACTGTTCCGGTGACCATTATCGGTGCTTTCGCAGCGATGGCTGCCATGGGATTTTCCGTCAACCTCTCGACCCTGTTCGCCATCGTGCTGGCGATTGGCATTGTCGTCGATGACGCTATTGTCGTGGTCGAGAGCGCCTCGCACAATATGGAGCGCGGCATGTCCGGCCATGACGCGGCCATTAGCGCGATGGATATGCTATTCGGGCCGATCGTCGGCATCACGCTCGTTCTCATGGCTGTGTTTCTGCCCGCTGCATTTCTGCCAGGCATCACCGGCCAGATATTTTCGCAGTTTGCTCTCGTGATTGCAGCCACTGCGTTCATAAGCGCCATCAACGCCGCAACGTTGAAGCCGACCCAGTGCGCCATGTGGTTGCGGCCCCCGGTTCCGCCGGAACAACGCAACTTCTTTTTTCGCGGGTTCAATGCAGTCTACCAGCGCTTGGAAAACGGCTATGTTCGTGTGATCGGTTCGATGGTGGCGCGCAGTGGCCTCATGGCGGTCATCGCTCTCGCCATCATCGCCGCCGCTGGTTACGGCATGTCGCGTGCGCCAACTGGCTTCCTGCCCATCGAAGATCAGGGTTATCTTCTGGCGGCGGTGCAACTCCCGGATGGCGCTGCCCTTGGCCGAACGGAAAAGTCACTGGAGGAACTGGGGAAGGTTGCGAAGGAAACGCCGGGCGTCTCCCAGGTCATTACGATTGCCGGCATCTCTGCCCTCGACAATAATTCCGCACTCGCGAATGCGGGCCTTGCCTACATCATGCTCGATGACTGGAGCAAGCGCGGCCCTGGCGAGGACCTGGCTTCCCTCTACAAAACGCTCAACGCGAAACTCAAAGGCGTGGGTGAGGGCAGGGTACTCGTTCTTCCGCCACCGCCCATCCAGGGTATCGGCAATGCCGGCGGATTCACCATGCAGACTGAACTGCGCGACGGCAGTTTTGATCTCGCCAAACTGCAGAGCCTGACCAATGCCATAGTGAAAGCGGCTGAATCCCAGTCGGGTATTCAAAGCATCAATGCACCTTTTCAGGCCAATGCGCCGCAATACACCGTGGAAATCGATCGCGAGAAGATCGAGTCTCTCCAGCTGACGACCGATCTGGTTTTCGATACCCTCGCAAGCTATCTCGGCTCTAGCTATGTCGCTCAATTCAACAAGTTCGGCCGGGTGTTCCAGATTTATGTCCAGGGGGATGCACAATTCCGCCTGACGCCGGACAGCATCAACAACCTGACTGTGCGCAACAATAATGGCGACATGATCTCGCTCGGAACGGTGTTGACCATCATACCGAGCGTCGGCCCCTCTTTGATCAGCCTCTATAATCTCTATCCTTCGGCCTCGATCGTCGGCGTACCAGCGGCGACATTTTCGTCGGGCGAGGCGATGAACCTTATGGAAGAGATCGCGACCGCCACTCTGCCGAATGGCACGAGCTACGAATGGACGGCGCTGTCATATCAGGAGAAGCTGGTCGGCAACCAGATGATCCTGGTCTTTGCCCTTGCGCTGTTGCTGGTCTATCTGGTGCTCGCCGGGCAATATGAAAGCTGGGTTGCCCCGGTATCGGTGCTGCTTGCTGCGCCGTTGTCATTAATCGGTCCTGTTTCCATTTTCCTCGGGCTGCATGTCGCGATCAATCTCTACGTGCAGATCGGCCTTATCCTGCTCCTCGCGCTTTCAGCCAAGAATGCCATTCTCATCGTTGAGATGGCGCGTGAATTGCGTGCTTCCGGGCAATCGATCATCGATTCCGCGACAGGGGCGGCACGGGCTCGCTTCCGGCCGATCCTGATGACGTCATTTGCCTTTATCCTCGGCGTGGCACCGCTGGTATTTGCGACTGGAGCCGGCGCAAGTGCCCGCAAGTCTATCGGCATCACGGTCTTCAGTGGCATGATCGCCTCGACCTGCCTTGCTGTTCTCTTCGTTCCTTCTTTCTTTGTCGTCATGCAGCGCTTTGAAGAGTGGCGTGCTACGCGCAAGCGGCCAGTCGAAGTAAAGGTGTTGGACACTTGAGTTTACGACCTGTGATCAACGTAGCAGCGAAATTCCAACCATGAGTGCTCTTGCAATCGGCGGCGTTACATTCATATGCCTGTCGTTTGCTGTAGTGGCCGGAATATTTCTTCGTGACCACCTGCCAGAACATCACCTGAGTACGGATTCAAAGGAGGCAATCAAGCTGGCTACGGCTGTGGTTGGAACATTGTCAGCACTCGCGGTCGGGTTTTTGATCGCATCGGCAAAGACGGCATTCGATGACGCCGAGGCGGAGCTGAGAACATCGGTGGCGCGCGTCGTCCTGCTTGACCGGGTCATGGCGCATTACGGCCCCGAAACCAAGGAGGCGCGGCGTCTGCTTGCGGAGCTGGTCAGTCTGCGGCTGCAGGATGCCTGGGTCGACCAGGACCATGATGATACAACGCCGGACGCGCGCAAAAGCGACCTCGGGATTGAGCCTATTCAAGATGAATTGCGAGCCCTTTCTCCCGAAACCGACGCCAAGCGCCAGCTCCAGTCGCGCGCCATTGCGATAAGCGGGGAAATTGCGGAGGCGCATTGGTTACTTCTCGAGAAAGGAGGCGAAGGTTTGCCCCAGGCTTTCCTTGTAATCCTTGTCTTCTGGCTTGCGTTGCTCTTTTTCACGTTCGGGCTTTTGGCACCGGCCAACGCCACGGTCATTGGCATGTTGTTCGTGTGCGCTCTCTCGGTCGGAGGAGCAATATTTCTGATTATCGACATGGCTCACCCATACCTCGGCATTATTCAGGTGTCCGATGCTCCGCTGCGGACCGCGCTTGCGCATCTAGGGAGAAATTGAAACCTCTCCCTGCAAGCAATGCCACCATGGCGGATCAAATTTTCCCTGCAGCCGCGAGCTAAGACCTGTTTTGTGATAGGATGTTTGAAAACAACAGCGTAGCATGTGAGGGAAAAGCCACTCTCACTCGGGGACGATGATCGGGCAGGGAATCAAAACCATACCGGGCATATTGAAGCGCCGCATCGGGAGCAGGCGGTGAAAATCCTGCGTCGATCCGCGGATCGCTGGGGCATCGCTGCCATCCCGGCATTTTTGCGGCGTCTTGGCCTTATGCTTCCGGACGGAAAAGCGTTGTCGCCTGACGTGCCGATGAACGCCCCTGCACTCCCGCTTTTGCCTTATGGCCTCTTGTTGCTCATGAGTGTTGGCGTCATCATAACGGTGTTCGTCGTCGGCGTTGTCGAGAGCCGGGACCGGATGGTCTCGCAATCGAAAATCCAGTTGCGCCAGAAGACCGCACTGCTCGAAGCCTATGTCAGCAAGATACTCGAGGCGAACGACATGGTGCTTCAGGGTATTTCGTCCGAGGTTGAACCGATGTCATGGCCGGAAATTGCGTCCTCGGAGCGTTTGGTCAGATTTCTGGCTACCCAGAAGCAATTTCTGAAGCACTCGGGCGTTATTGCCCTTGTAGACCGCGACGGCAAACTCGTTTCTACCAGCGAAGGCTATCGCAGTAGTTCTCTTGATGTGAACGACCGGGATTATTTCCGCTATCATCGGGATCATCCATCGGATGTCACATTTATAGGCGACCCGTTGATTGGCCGCGTGTACGGGCAACCTTCCTTGACTATGAGCAAGGCTCTACGCCAGCCAGACGGGAAGTTCGACGGCTTGATACTGATCACGATGCCGATCGAATATTTCACCAGACTGTTCGATGGAGCGGCTTCTCCCTCGGACGCTGCGCAATTCCTGCGCGGGAACGGGGAAGTCGTGGTGAACGTCCCGTTCTGGGAAGGCGGCGCAATCATACCTGATTGGTTTCGGCAGGCGACAGCCGAGAATCCAGTGTCGGGTGAGATGCACCACGTTTCTTCCTCGGAGGGCATCGACCGGCTGGTGGCCTACAGGAAGGTCGAAGGTTTCCCATTCTACGTAACCTACGGTATTGACGAGAATGCGCTGCTTGCTGGCTGGCGGCAGTCGGTACGCGTCTATGGTACCGTTCTGGCCATTGCCCTTGCGGCGTTTCTCGTCACGGCCTGGCTGGCACGACGCCGTTCGATTGCATTGATGTATTCGAACGAGTCGTTGCGCGAAGTCAGCGAACGCCTACTGGTTTCACAGGATGAGGAGCGCCGTTCTATTGCCCGGGACCTTCACGATTCCACGGGTCAACACCTGATCGGCGCGGCGATGGAATTGGCGAACGTGAAATCCCTCCTGCCCGATAATGACGGCGAAATCTCGCGGGCGCTGGCGCGCACATCGAAACTCATTTCGCAAAGCAATGAGGAGCTTCGGACACTATCCTATCTGTTGCATCCTCCGATGCTTGACGAATCCGGCCTTCCGAATGCTCTTGAGCTACTCGTCGTGGGTTTTGAGGAGCGCAGCGGACTGGAAATCGAACTGAGGGTCGATCCCGTATTGGCGGCAAAACGACCCCCACCGGATGTTGAACTCACCATTTTCCGTATTGTCCAAGAAGCGTTGACCAATATTTATCGTCATTCCCACGCCGCCAAGGCAACGATCAGGCTGATCCGCCAGGGGAGCGAGCCCGATACGATCCTGTCGCTCACCGTCAAGGATGATGGTGTCGGTATCGAAAGGCGAAAGCGCAGGAATGTCGGCGTTGGTCTTTCCGGCATGGAGGCGCGGCTTCGCCCGCTCGATGGTACGATCGATATTTCGACTGGAAAAAAAGGCACCACGATTTCGGTGAAAGTGCGCGGCTAGTCGGGAGTACGCTGAAGTTCCCCGATGTCGCGTTGATCGCGCTCTAAAAAGAAGTTGAGGAAAGTACGGACCACTGCGATCGCCGCAATGCGGCCGATGTCGTCCCAGGCCGGAGTGACCGAGGTTTCGAGGATGTCGGCTGCAAGCTGGAACGTCAGTCCCGCCACCAGCCAGCGCGAATAGCGCATCCACACGTGCCGGACCGCATGATGCCCTTCCGGGTGCGAAAACATCACCCTGGTGCCGTTGATAAATGCATCCACCGTGCCGATCGCGATGATTATCAATGCGAAGATGTCGATGATCGAGACGATTGGTTCCGTAAGCTGGATCAACAGGTCCCTGAGCATCGCGCGTCTTATCCCTTGGGCCGGACGATACAGCGGAAGCCGAGATGCGAGATCGAGGTATCGACGGGCTGCGACATGCGCGCCGCCGGTCTGTAGCGCCGGCAGTAGTTCGGTGCGCAAAGATGCGAGCCGCCCTTGGTCACCCTTCGCGCGACCTTTATAGAGGGTTGACGCGGATCGAAGCTTTCCTCAAGCGTGCCGCCACGCGGATTGTCCGCTGTACAACAGGGGCTCGTTATCTTGCCGTGCTCACGGTACCAGTCAGTCGTCCATTCCCAGACATTGCCGGCCATATCGTAAAGACCATAGCCATTGGCCGGAAATGACCCCACCGGAGACGTATACTCGTATCCGTCGTCGAGCGTGTTCCGATAAGGAAAATTGCCCTGCCAGGTATTGGCCATGTGCTTTCCACCCGGCGTAAACTCATCACCCCAGACATATTCGGCCCCGTCCAGGCCACCGCAGGCGGCGAATTCCCATTCCGCTTCGGTGGGCAATTCCTTGCCGGCCCAGCGGCAATAGGCTTCGACATCCTCGTAGGCGACATGAACGACGGGATGATCGCCAAGCTTCTTGATTGTGCTGGCGGGACCCCGCGGGTTGCGCCAGTTGGCGCCCCGCACATACACCCACCAGTTGAAATGATTGCTCATGTCGACTGGAGACGAGGGTTTCTTGAACATCGTCGAGGACGGCGCCAACATTTCCGGCAAAGCGCCCGGATAGTCTTCTGGATTGGCCGGTCTTTCAGCGAGCGTCACATAACCGGTCGCCTCGACAAAATGGGCAAAGTCGCGGTTGGTCACCGTAAACTTGTCCATCCAGAAACCATTGACCCGGACCCTGTGCGCAGGGGCTTCCTCGGGGTAGTGGTTGTCCGAACCCATGCGAAATTCGCCGCCTGGAATCCACGCCATGTTGTCGAAGGGAGCGGTCTTGGTTTGCGAGCGTTCCGGTTGGTCGAGCATCATTTCATCTCCGGACGTAGCGCATGAATGCGTGTGCGCCATCTGACATAAGGTATCGAGACGATAGCACCGATGGCAAGATGGTAAAGCACGACCGCCATGACAGCCTTCTCATTGGGAAAGTTCAAGCTTGCTATGGCGATCGCAACACCAGGATGCCGTGTTCCTGTGGCGAGTGCGAGGACCGTGCGGTCATCCGGATCGGGACCACCGAGGAAGTGACCGAGGGCAACACCGATAAGCGTAAACAGCACGAGCATGATGACAATTCCGTTTCCGATCAACGCC
Source organism: Phyllobacterium sp. P5_D12 (assembly GCF_054049495.1). Lineage (NCBI taxonomy): Bacteria > Pseudomonadati > Pseudomonadota > Alphaproteobacteria > Hyphomicrobiales > Phyllobacteriaceae > Phyllobacterium > Phyllobacterium sp. P5_D12. Next base: position 17,434 of record NZ_JBFUMG010000033.1, read on the forward strand.
CAGATGGCATGCCAGGCGATGAACAGGACCGGTACGACTGCGACGATCAAAAGCAGCGTTGCAAACCGGGAGATCAGGCGTTCGGTGCGGTTTGCAAGGTCAGGCGCAAAATGGCGGATGATGACGCCCGCTACCAGCGGAATGATTATGGAGATCAGCACGACGGAAGCGATAGCGCTTGCGGGTTCGCGCATATCGATGTTGAACGAACTCCCGAGGAGACTGATGGCGAGGGGAACGAGCACAATCGAAACCAGTGCCGTCGCTACCAGCAGGCCGATTGTATAGGAGGCCGAGCCACCGGCCTTTTCCTGCTTTCCCGGCAGCACCGGCGGGACCGGAGAAATGGCGAGCGTAACAAGCGCGATCTTGATGGCCGGGTGGAGATTGAACAGCAACGACAACAGCACCGCAATCGCGAGCATGAAAATATTCATGGAGAGAATTGAACGGACGAAAAGACTCGGTCTGCGGAACAGGTACGTCACGTCATCGAAGGTCGCACGCAATCCAAGTGCGAAGACAATGAGAAACATGCTCGCATTGATCGCGAAACCGATGATCTGCGCCAGCGTCATGTCTCTTACCCTCGCCGATTGACGGGTAACGGGCGGCTGTCTTGCGAAAGTCGCCCGTTATAATCTAATTGAACTTGCCGCTGGCGGCTTCGGACATTTTCGCAAGCGCATCGTCTATCGTGAAGCTCGCCGCCTTCTGACTGGGCGGAAAATCCTTGAACGTCGCTGCGAACCTGTCGGCAATCGTGTAGGCGCCGAACAGGATATAATCGTGGTGCAGGAACCAGTCATAATACGAGTTCGATGTAATGTCGGCACGCTCGTAGGGGTCGGTCCTGAGGTTGAACAGCTTCGGCAGCCGCAGCGGCGTAAATGGCTCCGCCCAAATCCGCATCGTACCCTGACAGCGCTGTTCCATGAACACGACTTTCCAATTGTCGTAGCGGATGCCGAGAACGTCGCCGTCGTCACTGAAATAGACGAAGAGCTTGCGCGGGCTGCTACTTTCTTCACCCGTTAGGTAGGGCAGCAGATTATACCCGTCGATATGGTTCTTGAATGGCTTGCCGTTGGCGGTATAGCCCTTTTTGAGCTTGTCCATCACGTCGGGATCGCCTGCCATGGCGAGGAAGGTCGGCAACCAATCATGGTGCTGGACGATTTCGTTCGATACCGAGCCCGCCTTGATCTTCCCTGGCCAACGCACAAGCATCGGAACACGGAAGGCACCTTCCCAATTGGAGTTCTTCTCGCTGCGAAATGGCGTCATGCCTCCATCCGGCCACGAGTTCATATGTGGTCCGTTGTCGGTCGAATACATGACGAACGTATCTTCGGCGATGCCAAGCTCGTCGAGATAGTCGAGCATGTCGCCGACATTCTTGTCATGATCGATCATCGTATCATGATAGGGAGACTGCCAGCGCCCGGCCTGCCCGAGGCTCGATTTCTTCGTATGTGTGAACAGATGCATGTGCGTGGTATTGAGCCAGACAAAGAAGGGCTTGCCGGCGCTGTTCTGGCGCTTGATGAAATCCTTGGCCGCATCGACGAAGTCTTCGTCGCAGGTTTCCATGCGCTTGGTGGTCAGTGGTCCGGTGTCCTTGATCTTCTGCTTGCCCACTCTGCCCCAGCGCTTTTCTTCCGTAGGATCGTCCTTGTCCTGCGCCCAGGAATGGAGCACGCCGCGCGGTCCAATGCTTGCACGCAGGCCTGGGAAGTCCTTCTCCGGGAAGTAGTCATACATCTCCGGTTCTTCCTCGGCATTGAGGTGATAAAGATTGCCGTAGAATTCATCGAAACCATGGACCGTCGGCAGGAACTTGTTGAGATCTCCCAGGTGGTTCTTGCCGAACTGTCCTGTCGCATAGCCCTGGTTCTTCAACAGGTCCGCGATTGTCACGATCTCGGGTTGTAGCCCGGCCGATGCGCCAGGAATGCCTACCTTGGACAGGCCGGTCCGGTAGGCGCTCTGGCCGGTAATGAAGGAGGATCTTCCGGCAGTACAGGATTGCTCACCATAGCTGTCGGTAAACATCATGCCTTCCTTGGCGAGGCGATCGATATTGGGCGTCTGATACCCCATCAAGCCGCGGCTGTAGCAGCTCAGGTTGGAGATACCGATATCGTCACCCCAAATAACGAGAATATTGGGTTGACCGCCGCGCTTCTTTGGTTTGCCGCTCTTTTTATCTTTAGCCAACTTCAGAACTCCTCTTTGAACGATTACTCTAGGAATCAGCTGCCCGTTCCGTCCTGAAACGGGCCGATATCAAAGACCATGCTTGCGACAGCGAAGAGACCGATAAGAAGCAGGATTGCTGCCGTCACAAGCGTGTACGAAACCGGATAGCGGCTCTCCCCGTGAACGATGCCATCCGCCACCATTTCCTCGCGGGTACGTCGAAGTTCGAGCATGAACTGCGCGTGATAGATGATGCCGATCACAAGCA
>NZ_JBFUMG010000034.1:0-19731 GCF_054049495.1 Phyllobacterium sp. P5_D12
AACATCGACTTCGTAGGCAATTCAACGGCGACGTCAATCGACCGGGAAGAAAAGCGCGTCACACTGGAGGATGGCCGGAAAATCCCCTATGCGCGTCTTCTGTTTGCGACAGGCGCCATTCCGCGCCCCCTGCCCCTCGCAGCAGGCAGCAAACATTGCACCACTCTGCGCAGTTTTGAGGATGCGCTTGCTATCCGGGCAAGGTTTCAGCCCGGAGCACGCATCGTGATTGTCGGCGGCGGATTTATCGGACTGGAACTTGCGGCCAGCGCTCGCAAGCGCGGCGCTTCGGTCACTGTGGTTGAGGCCCAAGGCCGCATCATGATGCGCGGCGTACCCGAGGAAATCGCCAAGGTCATCGATACGCGCCATCGCGGCGAAGGCGTGACCATTCTATGCGATACCGGAATTGTCTCCTTCGCTGACAATGCCGAAAACGTTGCGATCACGCTTTCGACAGGAAACGTCATCGTGGCGGACCTCGCCATCATCGGAATTGGCGCGACGCCGGTGACCGCGCTGGCCGAAGCGTCAGGCCTCGAAACCGGCAACGGTGTTGTGGTCAACGACTGGTTGCAGACCAGCGATCCGGATATTTATGCGGCTGGCGACTGTTGTATCTTCCCGCTCGCTGTCTACGGCGGGCGTCGGGTGCGGCTCGAAGCATGGCGCAATGCCCAGGAGCAAGGCGCGCTGGCTGCGCGCAATATGCTCGGTGCACAGGAGCCGCACCAATCGGTACCCTGGTTCTGGTCGGATCAGTATGAACTCGGTCTGCAGGTCGCTGGCCTCGCGGACGAGGGTACGCAAACGATCCGCCGCGACCTCGGTGACGGCGCCTTCATTCTTTTCCACCTTGCTGCCGATGGGCGTCTTGTCGCGGCAAGCGGCATTGGCCCGGGCAATTCGGTAGCGAAGGACATAAGGCTGGCCGAGATGTTGATTGCCCGCGGCGCGAGACCGGACTCGAGCCAGCTCGCTACGGTGGACGTGAAACTTAAATCATTGCTTGCGGCCTAGGCCTCAATTTCAACATTGCCGAGTGGCTTGGAACAGCACGCGAGCACATAGCCCTCGTCGATCTCATCGTCGAGAATACCGCCATTGTGGTCCATGTCGACCTCGCCGGAAATTTTCATAACCTTGCAGGTGCCACAGAGCCCCGATTCACACGCCGCCGCAATGCGTATCCCGGCACCGCGCGCGGCCTTCAGGATCGTTTCGCCCGGCGCACATGCCACTTCCATGCCCGACATGGAAAAACTGACCATCGCGGATCTCTCAACGGCCTCTGTCGATATCGCGTCCATCATCGGCAGCACCGGTTCGGCGGCCGGTCCGAAACTCTCCTGGTGGTAATGCGTCATGTCGAAGCCGGATGCTTCGAGCATGGTGCGCACATCCCGCATGAAGGTCTCAGGCCCGCAACAGAAGATCGTCCTGTCCTTGAAGTCCGGCGAAAGCAACGGCAACCTTGCCTCTTCAAAACGGCCGCGAATACCGGTCCACACCTGCCCCATCTCGTGTTCCTTTATAAGGAAGGCAAGCTTCAGGTTCGGCATGCAGCTGGTCAGATATTCAAGCTCCCTGCGGAAAATAATGTCGCTCGGCCGGCGTGCGCAGGTGACGAAATTGATGTCGCTTTGCGGGGCGCAATCGTGCATCCAGCGCGTCATCGACATCATCGGCGTGATGCCAGAACCCGCCGAGATGAACAGATACTTCCCGCCGGGATGTTTGCGCATGGAGAAATCGCCAAGCGGCCCGAATGCCTTCAACCGTGCACCCGGCGTCAGATGGTCTAGCATCCACCGCGCACCTATACTGCCATCCTGGGCTTTCGCCGTCACGGCAATAGTGAATGGCCGCGATGGGCTGGATGACAATGTAAATGTGCGCAAGACGGCTTCCGGTTGCACCGGCAACTCGAACGTCATGAACTGGCCGGGCTCATAGCGAAACCAGTTTTGATTGTCCGATTTGAACGTGAAAGTCTTCACATTGGGCGCTTCCTCGATGACCGACAGGCACTCCAGAAGATGCAGCCGATCATTCCATGGCTGCATCTGATCGAGGTGTGGATAGGTCTGAGGAAGCGTCATATTCATCATGCTACCTTGCTGAGCTTGGTTTCGTCGGAAAGCCTTGTTTCCATGGAATTGCTGTACCATTCGAGGAATTGCAGCACGCCACCTTCGTGTTCGACCGAGTATGGACCCGGTTCATAGGCAGGCGAGCGGATACCGAATGCATTCTCTTCAACGATACGGCGGTCCTGATTATTGGTCTCGAGCCAGACATGGGTCAGTTCTTCGAGATTGTAGTCGACGCCTTCGACTGCGTCCTTGTGGACGAGCCACTTCGTCGTGACCTCGGTCTCGTTCGGTCCGAGCGGAAGCACGCGGAAAGAAATCGCCTGGTCGCCGAGAACATGGTTCCACGTGGTCGGGTAATGATAGAGCAGTAGCGAACCGATCTGCTGTGCGTTGATATCATCACTGAGTTGCCTGCCGACTGCGCGCTTGCCGCTGATCGTGTAGCTCTCGGCACCACTAAGCAGAGGCACGCGTGTGGCACGATACTGACCGTCTTCTGCGATACGGAACACACTTGGAAGGCCGACTGCTTCACACTTTTCCCAATGCGCGACCATTTCGGGATCCTCCTTGGAGCCCTGAATTCCGGTAGCGCTTGGCGCTTCGGGGAAGGTCTTGCACAGTTCCGGGTGGTTGGCGACGCAGTGGTAGCATTCGCGATTGTTTTCCCAGACGAGCTTCCAGTTGCCTTTTTCGACAATCGAACTCTGGAATGCCACCTTGGTCTCGGTCAGGCGATGCGGCGCGAGATAGGGTTCGAGCAGGGCGCGTGTCGGGCCGAAATCCGGAGCGACGGGCGCGAGGCAAATGAAGATGTAGCCGCCGACACTTTCGCAATGCACCGTTTTCAGGCTGTGCTGGCTGGCGTCGAAATCATCGCTCATCTGGCGGGCGAACAGCAAGCGGCCGTCCAGTTCATAGGTCCACTGATGGTAGGGGCAGACGAGCTTCGCCGCGGTGCCCCTTTCGGCGGCGCAAACGCGCGAGCCGCGATGGCGGCAGGAATTGTGGAAAGCGCGGATCTGTTTTTGGCGGTCGCGGACGATGACGACCGGATAGTCGCCAACCTGAGCCGTGAAGTAGTTGCCCGGCTTGGCCACCTCGCAATCATGGCCGATGAATAGCCAATCGCGATAGAAGATATTCTCGATGTCGAGACGGTAATAGTCCGGATCGGAATAGAATGCCTGTTCAAGTCCGTAGCCCGGTTTCCGGTTCCTGAGATTCCGGAGCAGTTCGTTACGAATGTCCATGTCGTGTCCTCGCCCTAAAAGCTGCAAAGAACTGACTGGTGGTGACGGAGAAGAACGTCCATACGGCCAACGGATGTTGACCGCACAAAAGCATGCTCCTTGATCGCCCACCGCGATCAGTCGGTTTTGTCACTCGAGGCTGGTTTCCGGGCTCTGGAGTTGCCTTGTCTGGCTTCGCGACGCCTTCCCGGGGTGCACTCCCAGTGGCTGTTTTGCCGCGTTTTCCACTCCACTACCGTTGCGGGGGCAGCGCCGGGTTTTTTGACCGGCTTCCCAATTCTCCGCTTCCCCTAGAAAGCGGCACCTCAAGTGTCTCGATAAGAGCACTCGGCAGAACAAAAGAATAGGCGCGGAAACGACATCGCATTTACGCAAGACGACACGGAAGAAATACCCCCTAAGTTTAAGCTCTGTACAAATACTGTTTGATCGATTCCGGCTTCATCTCGATTGAGAAGCCCGGCAGGACCGGCGGCATATAGGCGGCATTCTGGATATTGCACGGGTCGACGAAATGTTCATGCAGATGATCGACATATTCGATGACTCTGCCCGCCTTTGTGCCTGACACCGCGACATAATCGATCATCGACAGGTGCTGCACATATTCGCAAAGGCCCACGCCGCCTGCATGCGGCCAGACCGGCAGATTATATTTCGCCGCGATCAGCAGCACAGCCAGCACCTCGTTGAGCCCGCCCATGCGGCAAGAATCGATCTGCACCACGTCGATCGCGCCCTCGGCGATGAACTGCTTGAACATGATGCGGTTCTGGCACATCTCGCCTGTCGCAACCTTCACCGGGCTGATGGCTTGCCGGATCTTTCGATGACCTGCCACATCGTCCGGGCTCGTTGGCTCCTCGATGAAGAACGGTTTGACGAAGGCGAGCCTGTTTATCCAGTCGATAGCCTCGTTGACCTCCCACACCTGATTGGCATCGATCATGAGGATGCGGTCATCGCCGATCACCTCGCGGGCAATGGTCAGACGCCGGATATCATCGTCGAGATCGCGACCGACTTTCATCTTGATGTGATTGAAACCTGCGTCGATAGCCTCCTGGCAAAGGCGACGCAGCTTGTCATCGGAATAGCCAAGCCAGCCCGCCGAGGTTGTATAGCAAGGATAACCTGTCGCTTTCAGATCAGCGATCCGCTCCTGCTTGCCCTTCTCCGCCTTGCGCAGAATTTCAAGTGCCTCATCCCGTGTCAGTACATCGGTCAGATAGCGGAAATCGACAATACTGACGATCTCTTCCGGAGTCATTTCGCCGACAAATTGCCAGACCGGTTTCCCGGCTTCCTTTGCCAGAAGATCCCACACGGCATTGACGACCGCACCGGTTGCGAGGTGCATCGCGCCTTTGTCCGGTCCGATCCAGCGAAGCTGGCTGTCGCCTGTGACGAAATGCCAGAAGCGACCCGGATTTTCCTTCACCCAGTCGAGTTCAAGACCAATGACAAGGTGCTTCAGCGCCTCGATCGCCATACAGACGATTTCGTTGCCGCGCCCGATGGTGAAGGTCAGGCCATGGCCGGCAAGTCCATCCGCATCTGTGTCGAGGACGACGTAGGCGGCCGAATAGTCCGGATCCGGGTTCATCGCATCCGATCCATCGAGGCTTTGCGACGTGGGAAACCGGATATCGAAAACGCGAAGATCGGTAATGCGGGTCATAATATTACTCCTGTGGAGACCTCTATACGGTCCAGCCACCATCGATGTTGTAAGCTTGACCCGTGGTGTATGTCGCGCCGGCGAGATAGACGGCAAGGTCAGCGATCTCTTCCGGCAAGCCAAGACGGCCCATCGGCTGGCGCGCGATGAAGGCGGCGCGTGTCGCATCATAGTCACCGCCGGTACGCATGCGCTGTTCGAGCGACGGGCTTTCGACCGTACCCGGGCAGATGGCGTTGCAGCGAATGCCCTGTGTAATATAGTCGGCGGCCACCGCCTTGGTGAGACCCAGGACAGCCGCTTTGGTCACGCCATAGGCAAAACGGTTCGGGACACCCTTAACGCTGCTGGCGACAGACGACATATTGACGATCGCGCCATCCTTGCGCTCGATCATACCCGGCAGAACAGCCCTGATCGTTCGGATCATGGCGCGGACATTGAGGTCCAGCGCGAAGTCCAGGTCTGCGTCCGGCATTTCGAGAATGGAACCGCCGTGGACGAACCCGGCGCAATTGAACAGCACGTCGATCGCACCAAGTTCGCCGATCACCTGATTGACTTCGTCCGTCTTCAGCACGTCGAGCTTGCGCGGCTTGATCCCCGCCTCTTTCGGCAGCGCATCCAGCAGTTGCTGGTTGATATCCGTCGCGTGCACGATTGCACCTTCGCGGGCGAACGCAAGCACCGAGGCGCGGCCAATGCCCTGCCCTGCGGCTGTGATCAAAACCCGCTTGCCTTCAAGTTTACCAGTCATTGCAAATCTCCAATCGCTTATGTCGCCTTGCTCTTGCGCTCGGCTATGAGAATATGGTCGGCGGCAAGCACGACCTCGTCACGTTGATTGATGACCTCGCAGCGCTCGACGACGCGTCCGCTGCCGGACCGCTTCGGGTCATCATCCTTGGCGCTGATTGTTACGCGTGTGCGGATCGTATCGCCAATGAAAACCGGCCGGACAAAGCGCAGGCGATCATAGCCATAGGAAAACGCCACCGGATTGATCAGGCTTGCGGTCAGCCCAACGCCGATTGAAAAGATCATCGTGCCATGGGCAACGCGCTGACCAAAGGGGGTGGTCTTCGCAAATTCAGCGTCCATGTGATGCGGGAAGAAATCGCCCGTATGGCCGGCGTGGACCACGAAATCAGTCTCGGTAATAGTGCGACCGGTTGTGACCCGCACATGGCCGAGTTCATAGTCCTCGAAATAGATGGCTTGTTCGGACATTCAGGCCTCCGGCTTCTGTGCGAGCGGGGTAGCTGGCGTCGCACTGGATTGATAGGCCGCTTCGACCAGCGCCATTGTATGCCACGCATCCTCGACGGAACTGACAAGTTCCTGGTCCTCGCCGCTGGCGTAGCGCTGGAGGTTGGCCATGCGCCCGACAAATGCGTCTGGAAACCATGCGCCTTGCAAGGGGACGTTGATCCAGTCGGATCCGCCCTTCGGATAGATCATCAATTCGTCCGGCTCACCCCGCGGATAATCGAGATTGACCCCGAGCTTTACATAGGCCGCGCCTTCGGTGCCGCAGATGCGAAACTCGCAGGCCTGGAATTTGCGCCCGAATTTGTGGTCGTGATTGACCGACAGCGAGCAACGCACCTTGTTGCCGTAGTCGAGAATGGCACTCGTTCGAGTCTGCGCTACCTTGTGGTTGGGATGGCCCAGTGTCTTGGCGTGGACACCAAGCGGGTTACCAAGGATCTGCCGGATCAGGTCGATATAGTGAATCGAGTGCATGGCGATCTCGACACGCGGCAAGCCGTTCAAGAACGGCCACAGAGACCATGGCGTATCCAAGGCGAGCCATGCATCGAAATCGATCACTTCACCCAGCCAGCCTTGCCGGATCGCGTCCTTAAGTGCGAGCATCATCGGAGCGAAACGCAACTGGAAATTGACCGCTGCGGTGATATTGCGCTCGCGGCAGATGCGAAGGATTTCGGAAGCTTCCACAAGATCGCTGCCCATCGGTTTCTGAAGCAACGCAAAGGAACCCTCCGGCAGGGCCTTCAGTATATCGGCATGACGTGAAGGTGGTGTAGCGAGATCAAAGATCGCGTTTTCCACTGCGGCAGCCTCATCGACTGAGCCATACGCTGTAACGCCCCATTCATTGGCCAGCTTTTTTGCCTTCGCCTGATCCGGGTCGAACAGCCCGGCGATCGGAAACCCGCCTTTCCTGTAAGCTGGATAGTGCGCATCGCCGACGATGCTGCCCGCGCCGAAGGTCACGGTCGGGCGTGGCTTCGCCGGAAGCGGCCAGCTTTGCTGCAAAGTTGCGGGGTCAAAACTCATTATGCGGTCCTTCAATCGAGATGGAATACTTCTTCCATCATCGCCCACCACTCGCCTTCGGCCCGGGAGTCGAGCGGCACCTGACAGGGCATGCACACAGCCCACCATTCCTTGTTCTTCGGATTGGCAGCCATTTTTTCCATATCGGCTTTGAAGTCGGTCCCATGATATTCCCATGTTCCGAACAGGATGTTCTCCGGTTCGCGCAGGAAAATCGTATAGTTGCGGATGTTGCAGCTCGAGATCAACTCGAGGATTTCCGGCCACACCGCGGCATGCAGGCGCTTGTACTCAGCGACCTTGTCGGCGTTCAGCCTGATCATCATCCCCATACGTTGCATGGTGCTAGCTCCGTATCTCGGTTGTGAATTCGTCGACGCTTCGACCTTTCACCGCATCCCAATCCCAGTCGATGCCAATCCCCGGCTCTGACGGTGCGATCGCGTAGCCATTCTCGATACGCATCTGTGTGTGCGTAAGGTCATCCAGCTGCGGAATATACTCGACATATTTGCCGTTCTGCACTGCGCAGGTCAGGCTTACATGCAGCTCCATCAGGAAATGCGGACAGACCGGCATGTCGAACGCCTCTGCCGTGTGTGCCACTTTCAGCCAAGGCGTGATGCCGCCAATGCGGCCAACATCGACCTGCACGATGGAGCAGGCGCGTTTCTGCATGTATTCGCGGAAATGCCGGATCGAATAGAGCGACTCGCCAACGGCAATCGGCGTTTGTGTTGACGACGAAAGCCGCACGTGACCGTCTATGTCGTCGGCCGGCAGCGGCTCTTCAAACCAGGCAAGATCAATGTCGCGCAGCACCTGCGAGCGGCGAATGGCCTCATCGAGGGAAAAGCCCTGATTGGCGTCGGTCATGATCTCAAACCCGGCGCCAACGGCATCGCGAACCGCTGACAGCCGATCCAGATCCTCGGAGCCATGCGGGCGGCCGATCTTGACCTTGGCGCCCTTAAAGCCCTTGGCTTGCGCCTGCAGCGCGTCGTCGACAAGCGCCTGCTTCTCGATATGAAGCCAGCCACCCTCGGTGGTATAAAGAGGGCAGCGATCCTTCGCGCCACCTGCCAGTTTCCATAGCGGCAGGCCCTGCTTCTTCGCGCGCAAATCCCAGAGCGCGACATCGACGGCCGCGAGAGCAATGGCCGTGATCGCACCGATAGTCGTCGCATGAGTCGCGAATTCTAGATCGCGCCAGATTGCCTCGATCTGGTCGGCATCCTTGCCGAGGAGACGCGGCGCCAGGTGATCGGACAGCAGCCGCATGACGGATGAACCGCCGGTGCCAATCGTATAGCTGTAGCCTGTCCCCACCGCGCCATCGCTGTCGGTGATCGTAACGATCGGTGTTTCCTGGCTGACAAAGCTCTGGATCGCGTCGGTGCGCAGCACCTTCGGCGGCAGGTCCACCATGCGCAATTCAACTTTTTCGATCTTGGCCATAGCACTATCCCCGCAGCGTTTTGCCGGTCTCAGGCGAGAACAGATGTGCCTGCGACAGGTCGAAACTGAATTTTACCATTTCACCGGCGCCGATGGTGCGAGGATTGAGCATGCGCGACACCCATTCTCGCCCTGCCATGGTGATGAAGAGCAGCGTCTCATTGCCGAGCGGCTCCGTGATCGAAACCGGCAGCTCCATTTCGTGCACGTCTGTCGCTTCGCCGGAATTGATGCCATGCCCGGTCGGGTAAATGTCATCGGGGCGCAGGCCGAAGATCACTTTATCGCCAGCCAAGACCTTGCTGCGGAACTCGGCCGGCAGCGGCAGAGTCTGGCCGCCGGCAAAAACCAACTTTCCGTTATCCACTGTTGCCTCGTTGAGATTCATCGGCGGAGAGCCGATAAACCCGGCAACGAACCGCGTGGCCGGCCGTTTGAACACTTCCTCGGGTGTGCCGACCTGCTCGATATGTCCATCGCGCATGATGACGATGCGATCGGACAGCGTCATCGCTTCAACCTGATCATGCGTCACATAGATCATCGTCGCCTGCACCCTCGCATGCAGACGCTTGATCTCGGTACGCACCTGCGTGCGCAATTTTGCATCGAGGTTGGAGAGAGGTTCGTCGAACAGGAATACGTCCGGCTTGCGCACGATCGCCCGGCCCATGGCCACGCGCTGGCGCTGACCGCCGGAAAGTTGGGACGGACGGCGGTCCATATATTTGTCGAGATCGAGGATTGCCGCAGCTTCATTGACCCGTGTATCGATCTCGGCTTGCGCGACTTTGCCGATCTTGAGCGAGAAGCCCATGTTCTCGCGTACTGTCATATGCGGGTAGAGCGCGTAGGACTGAAAGACCATCGAAATGTTGCGCGCACGCGGCGGCAGGTCGTTCACCGGCTTGCCGCCGATTTCAACGACGCCGCCACTGATGTCCTCGAGCCCGGCGATCATGCGCAGTGTCGTGGATTTTCCGCAGCCGGAGGGGCCAACCAGCGCAATGAATTCGCGGTCCTTGACCTCAAGATCGATGCCATGGACCACATCGACATTGCCATAACTCTTGACGAGCTTTTTGAGTGTTACCGGAGCCATAACAAGTTAACCTTTCACCGCGCCGAACGTCAGTCCGGATACGAGATGCTTCTGAATGATGAACGTTAAAGTAAGCGCCGGGATGATCATCACCACCGCAAGCGCGCACATACCACGCCAGTCAATGGTGAACTCCGACGTATAGTCGAGAAGGCCGACCGGCAGCGTCTTCGAATTCACCGACCGGGTGATTTGCGATGCCAGCGCATATTCATTCCAAGAGGTGAGGAAAGCGAATATGCCTGCCGAAGCGATACCGGGTCCCGCCAATGGAAATTCCACCTGCCAGAAAGCCTGCCAGCGTGTGCAGCCGTCGATCTGTGCGGCTTCCGCCAGATCCTTCGGCACCTGCCGGAAGAAACCGTCAATCAGCCAGATCGTGAATGGCACGTTCAGCGCCACGTAGATGAGGATCATTGCGAAATGCGTGTCGATGATGCCGACGCGGGCGAAGATCATGAACAGCGGTAGCGACAGTGCGATACCTGGGACAGCGCGCGTCAGCATGAAGCCGAGGAACACACCCGATTTTCCCTTGAACTTGTAGCGGGCAAAAGCATATCCACCCGCCATGCCGATGATCAGCGCAATGATTGTCGAGGTGATTGAAATGATCAGGGAATTGCGGAAATATTCCCACACCGGAATGCCGCCCTGCCCTGCACCGCCAAACATGGCACGATAGGCGTCGAGCGAGATGTCGCGCGGTATCCACACCGGCGGCTTTGCCATGATCTCGACTGTCGGTCGCAGCGAACTCAAGACGATCCACAGGCCCGGTAAGCAGATGACCAGCATCGCCAGGAACAGGCCGATAAAATGCGCGACTTTGAGCCAGCGGCGTTTCAGGCGATGAGAACTGTTCTTGTCCATCTTACCACTCCGCTCCGATTTGATGGCGCGCGGCAGCGAGCTTTCTGAAGAAATATACGGTGAACAGGATCGAGAGCAGGATGGAGATATATGCCATCGCATTGGCAAGACCCATGCGCGCGTCGCTATAGGCCGTGCGTCCGACCAGCGTCCACAGGAGTTCGGTGCGTTTGGCCGGCCCGCCATCGGTCATGATCTTGACGATGTCATAGGCCCGCGCCACATCCAGCGATCGTATCGTCATGGCGATAAAGGCAAAAGGCATCAGATATGGCCAGGTGACGTAGCGGAATGTCTGCCAGGGCGTGCAGCCATCGACCCGCGCCGCTTCCACCGGTTCCTGGGGCATCGCCAGCAGTCCAGCCAGGATCAGGATGGCAAAGACCGACGTTGAAGACCACACCTCGGCAATGATGATTGAAAACAGCGCCAGATTGCCATCGATCAACCAAGGTATCGCATTGGTGGTCAGCCCGAGCGACTGCAGCGCATTGTTGACGAAACCGATATTGTCGTTGAACAGGAACTTGAACTGGAAGCCGACGAGCACCGGCGAAAACATCATCGGGAACATCATCAATGTACGCAAAATTCGCTGGCCGCGCGTCGCCTTGTTGACCAGCATAGCAAGGCCAAGGCCGAGAAACATCTCGGCATTGAKTGCGATGGTCAGGAGCAGAACCGTACGGCCAAATGCCGCCCAGAACTCGTAGTTGGTCAGAACGCTCACGTAGTTACGAACGCCGATGAATATCCAGATCGATTCAGGCTTGGTCAGCCGAAATGGCGTGAAGCTCGAATAGAGCGAGAACAACAGCGGCAGGACGATAACAGCGGCAAGGACAATGATGGCAGGCAGCAGCAGAAGCGTTGGCGCCGAAAGTTTGGGAAATTTCATCTGAAATATTGGCCTTCTGGACTTTGCATTTCCACTTCGGCCCTCCCCGCTGTGGGGAGGGTGGCTGCAAAGCAGCCGGGAGGGTCTTACCCATTTCTCACGCTATGCTGATCGAAAAGCCCCACAGGGACCTGTGGTCCCTCCCTCCCCACAAGAGAGAGGGACCACAGTGCTTGCCACTAAAGCTTGCCGGCATCCTGAAGAATTTCGGTCGCCTTTTTGGCCGCAGTGTCGAGTGCTTCCTTGGACGTCTTGTCGCCAAGAATGGCCGATTGCAGTTCCGGATAGACGGCGTTGGAAATCTCGATCCATTCGGCCAATGGCGGAACCGGGAATGCGTTCTTTGCTTCTTCCTGGAATGCGTTAAGCACCTCGGTCTTGTAAGGATCGCCCTTGGCCTGCTCGATGTCCCATTCCCATACCGCCGTGCGCGTCGGCAAGGGGCCGGCTTTCGCCTCGAGCTTCTGGCTGTCTTCGTTGGTAAGCCACCAGACGAGCGAGGCTGCGGCATCCTTGTGAGCGCAGGCTTCCGTCACCGAGAAGCCGTGATGACCGGACCAGCCAGTGCGCTTGCCGGACGAACCCGCTGGCGCCACCTTCACGCCAACATTGCCGGCAACTTTCGAGGATTTTGGATCGTTGAAGAAGCTCGCCCAACCTGGCCAGTCAAGATTGATGGCGATCGACCCTGATGCAAAACCCTGGCCGAGATCATCCCAGAGGTAATTGGTCGTGCCTGCCGGAACAGCTTTCGCCTTGTAGAGGTTGACGAACCAGTCGAGCGCCTTGACACCGGCTTCGGAGTTGAAGGCCGGCTTGCCGTCCTTGTCGATATACTCGCCGCCGTCTGCAACCAGCATTTCGTAGAAACGGCCGTTGATTGCCTCTTCCTTGCCGGCAAACTGCGTGCCGTAGAAATCCGGCGCCTTGGTGAAGAAGATGGCCTGATCGCTGACCTGCTGCCACGTATCGGGCGGCGTCAGATCATAACCGTACTTTTCCTTGAAGGCCTTCTTGTTGGCCTCATCGGCATAAATACTCTTCTGGTAATAGAGTGCGGAAACGTCGAACTGTGCGCGCGGCAGCATGACCAGTTTGCCGTCCAGCGTAGATGACTTGATGTTCGTCGGAACGAAGGCGGCGATTTCTTCCGCAGGAAGCAGCTTGTTCAGGTCGGTATAAATATCAGGATACTGCGGCGCAAATGATGAGTGGTTTGAGCCAACGCACCAGTTGAGGCTGCCTGAAGCGATATCCGACTTTATCTCTTTATCGAGTTCGAAATGGTTCTTCTTCGACAGGATGTTGACCTTGGCGCCGGTCAGCTTTTCCCATTCGCCGATACGCTCGTACAACGGCTCATATTGCTGTCCGCCGATAAGCTTGGCGTCGATCGTTACGCCGTCGAACTTTCCCGGCAGATCTGCACCAAGTGCAGCTTGCGCGCTGAAAATTGCGATGACGCCAGCCGAAACACTGGCCAACAGATTTTTCATGATTCCCTCCCGTAAATCGAGCGGCCGCTCCCCGGCTCTCGCAATTTCGTAACACCCACATATGAGCGTTTCATTCATATACAAACATTTATGCGCTTGACCGTCAAGCATGGAAACTGCTTTCCTACGAATATCGTCTTCGTATATGAGTAGGGAGCGAGGGGAGACTTGGTCATGATAGAGGACGACGACAACGATCGTTATCGCGCGCCTGCGCTTGATAAGGGTCTGGACATTCTTGAGCTTCTTTCCGGTATCGATGGTGGCCTCACGCAAGCGGAAATCGCGAAATTCCTCGGCCGCARCCCCAATGAATTCTACCGCATGCTCGATCGCCTCGTACGCCGCGGATATGTGACCCGGCTTGAGGGTGATCGCTATTCGTTGACGTTGAAGCTGTTCGGGCTTGCCCAGTTACACGCGCCTGTCCGCCGCCTTGCTTCCTATGCGACACCGCTGATGCGCGAACTCGCGGTGATGTCCAAACAGGCCAATCAGCTCAGCGTTTTCGACCGCGGCGCAGCCGTTGTCGTCGCCCAGCAGGAGGCGCCGGACTATTGGGGCATCTCGATCCGGGTTGGTTCCCATATCAGCCTGTTCAACACCGGTTCCGGTCATGTGCTGCTGGCATTTCGCTCCAATGAAGAGCGCGCCTTGATGATCGCCGAGTACGAGCAGCATGCGGACGATATCGCCCAACCGGCTGATTTCCGCGAGCGGCTCAACCAGATCCGCGAGCGCGGCTACGAGATCATGCCGAGCGCGCAGACGGCAGGGGTCTTCAACGTTTCAGCACCTGTGCTCGGCCCGGATGGAAGGGCGATTGCGGCGTTGACCTGTCCCTATATCCAGCTGCTGAATATCCCGGATGCGCCGGGCGTCGAAGATGCCCGCAAAATGCTGGTAGCCACGGCGCAGAAACTCTCGGAGCTTGCCGGGGCGGATGTCGTCCATTCGAGTGTTCTGCGCCCGGCATGAAAGGAAGCAAGCAATGCCACACATGCCGATAATCGACACCCATCTGCATCTCATTGACCAATCGGTATTGTCTTACCCTTGGTTGTCCGGCACCGAAGCGCTGAACCGTAATTTTCTTTATGAGAAATATGCAGTTCAAGCCCACCGCGTCGGCATCACCCATGCGTTGCATATGGAGGTCGACGTCGCTCCGACGGACATACAGGCGGAGACGGATTACATTGCATCTCTAGCGAAGCGCGGCGACAGCATCATAGCCGGTGCAATTTCGGCCTGCCGTCCGGAGGAACATGGCTTCAGGGTGTTTCTAGAGCGCCAACAGATCAACCCTCTGGTAAAGGGCTTACGCCGCGTGCTGCATGTCATGCCCGATGAACTCTCGGAGCAGCCGCTTTTCCGCGAGAATATTCAAAAGCTTGGCGGCACGGGATTAACCTTCGACCTGTGCGTTTTGCCGAGACAAATCGACAAGGCGATTGCCCTCGTCGATCTTGCGCCGGACGTGCAATTCATCCTCGACCATTGCGGCGTTCCGGACATCAAGGCAGGGGCTCTCGACGAATGGCGCGGCAAGGTCAGCGATATTGCGAAACGTCCGAATGTCACCGCCAAGATTTCCGGAGTAGTGGCCTATGCGGATGCAGAGACCTGGCGCGTCGAAACGCTGGCGCCTTACGTCAATCACGTCATAGAATCGTTCGGCTGGGATAGATTAGTGTGGGGCAGCGACTGGCCCGTCTGTACGCTTGGTGGAGGCCTCGCCACCTGGGTCGCAGCAACCCATGCTCTGCTTTCAGGCTGCAGCCAGGAAGAAAAGACCAAGCTGTTTTCGGGAAATGCCCGCCGGATCTGGAATTTGAACTAGTATCCCGTCTGAATAAGCTTGCCTGTCGTATCCTCGCGCTTTACCTCTGAAACTCACGATCAAGCTTGAGATGCGGAGAACCAATGGCAGCGGAAATAAGCGGACCTGACCTTCTAAGTGTAGTCGTGCTGCTTGGGGCTGGCGTCGTCGCCGTGCCGCTGTTCAAGCGGCTCGGGCTCGGTTCTGTTCTCGGCTACCTCGCCGCCGGTCTGGTTATAGGCCCGTTTGGCCTCAAGTTCTTCTCCGACCCGCAGACGATCCTCCATGTCGCGGAACTCGGCGTTGTCATGTTCCTCTTTCTCATCGGCCTCGAAATGCAGCCGTCCCGATTATGGGGATTGCGCAAAAGCATTTTCGGCCTCGGCGCGCTGCAGGTCGGCGTTTGCGCATTGCTCCTGACCGGCCTTGGCATTGCCACGGGCTTTCCGGTTGCCCAATCGTTCGTGGCGGGCGCTGGTTTCGTCCTGACCTCTACGGCAATCGTCATGCAATTGCTGGAAGAGCGCGGCGAAATCGCCACACCGCAGGGCCAGCGCATGGTTTCGATCCTGCTGTTTGAAGACCTCACCATCGTTCCGCTTTTGGCATTGGTAGCGTTCCTCGCGCCAATAAGCGCCGAAACGGCTGGAGGATTGCACTGGACCAACATTGGCATAGGCATCGGCGCTATTGCCGGCCTCATTCTCGCCGGCAAATACCTGCTCAATCCGCTATTCGGATTCCTCGCGCAGTCGCGTGCCCGTGAAGTCATGACTGCAGCTGCTCTGCTGGTCGTTCTGGGCGCTGCCCTGATCATGCAGGTCAGCGGCCTTTCCATGGCCATGGGCGCATTTCTCGCCGGGGTGCTTCTCTCCGAATCGACCTTTCGCCATCAGCTCGAAGCCGACATCGAACCGTTCCGCGGCATTCTGCTGGGATTGTTCTTTCTGGCGGTCGGCATGTCGCTTGATCTGAGCGTCGTCGCCGCCAACTGGAAGATGGTGCTGTTTTACGTCGTCGCGTTCAAACTGGTTAAGGGTACCGGGATATATATCGTCGCCCGGCTGCTCAGTTCGTCCAATCGGGAAGCGCTGGAGCGCGCGGTTATCATGGCGCAGGGCGGCGAATTTGCCTTCGTCCTCTACGCCGCTGCCACGGCAGTCGGCATACTCGATGGCGAAGCCAATGCGATTTTGACGGCGATCATCATCTTCTCGATGGTGCTGACACCACTTCTCCTTGTCGCTTTGCGGTATCTCATGCCCGAGGAAAAACAGGATCTCCAGGAAGTCGACATTGCGGAGGGCCTGACCGGCAATGCCCTCATCATCGGCTTTGGCCGGTTCGGTCAGATTTCCTGCCAGCCTCTGCTGATACGGGGCGTCGACATCTCCATCATCGACAATGACGTGGAGATGATCCAGGCTGCATCACAGTTCGGGTTCAAGGTCTATTATGGTGACGGCACACGGCTCGATATTCTCCACGCGGCTGGGGCCGGCCGGGCGCAGGCGGTGCTGATCTGCGTCGACAAGGCCGAAACAATCCTCACAATCGCCAACCTGGTCAAGGCCGAGTTTCCGATGGTCCAGATCTATGCACGGGCCTATGATCGCGGCAATACGATCGAACTCATCAAACTCGGCGTCGATTTCCAGATGCGCGAGACATTCGAATCCGCATTGATCTTTGGCGAAAATACCCTGGTCGGCCTGGGTGTGGACCGGCAGGAAGCCGCCGATATTACGGCAGATGTACGCCGGCGCGACGCCGAGCGTCTTGATCTGCAGCTTGCTGGTGGCATTCGTGCCGGCGCCGATTTGATGAGGGGCAACGCGCCGGTTCCAGGTCCATTGATCAAGCCGCGCCAGACCGRCCGCGCGCTCAACGAAGAGACCGCCAGTGTGCTGCCCGCCGCACAAAATGCCGACGCCAACTGAAACGGGGGAAAAGCGACCATGCCTGAGATCGAACAAACGGCCATCACCGGCATCGTCAATTTCTGGCGTGAGGCGGGCGAAGACAAATGGTACGTCAAAGACGAGGAATTCGACGAGATTTGCCGGCAGCGCTTTCTCGACGATCACTACGCCGCCGCGCGCCGCGAATATGAAGGCTGGGTCGAAACGCCCGAAGGTGCGCTGGCCCTCATGATCCTGCTCGATCAGTTTCCGCGCAATTTCTTCCGCAACACCGGGCACATGTACGCGACCGACACGCTTGCCCGCCTGTACGCTGGCCGCGCCTTGGAAAAGGGCCACGACCTGTCATTCGAGCCGAAATTGCGCGCCTTCTTCTACCTGCCGTACATGCATTCGGAGAATGTCGATGACCAGCGCCGTTCGGTAGAGCTATGCCGTGAAGGTGCCCCTGACAATCTGGAATATGCCGACCACCACTATGACATCATCCGCCGCTTCGGCCGCTTCCCGCACCGCAACGCCATTCTCGGCCGCACCACCACCGAGGAAGAGCAGGCCTTCCTCGATGGCGGCGGGTTTTCGGGGTAGCGGCAAGGATGCCGCCCTTTGTGCACATTCCCGCTTACAGGACGAAGAACTGTTCGGTCGGGTCTCCGGCTGTATCGTTCACAAAGAAGGAAAAATCGACTCCCTCTTCGCCGTTCACTTCGCCAACAATGATATTGTAGCCCTCCAAGCTGCTCGGGGCAAAAGCCAGCTCACCGCGTGCGCCGGTGAGATTCTCAAAGGACCCAACCCAAACAAATTCGTCGTTACCCTCTTCGGCGGTATTAGCGTCAATCGAGGCGAGATCGATTATATCGCCTTCGCCGCGGAAAAAGTCCTGTATGAACGTCGACGCGGGCGACAACTCTTCAACGGAAGCGAATAGAAATTGATCCGCTCCGAATCCACCATAAAAAGTTTCATTTCCACCGGCACCAAACGCGGCATACAGGAAATCATCGCCGTCGCCACCCACGAGAAAGTCGTTGCCACCGCCGCCGTTGATGAAGTCGCTGCCGCCTTCTCCAAATACTTTATTATCGCTTGAATTGCCGCGGAAAGTGTCATCGAACTCCGTCAGGGTGTCTGTCTC
Organism: Phyllobacterium sp. P5_D12; assembly: GCF_054049495.1. NCBI lineage: Bacteria > Pseudomonadati > Pseudomonadota > Alphaproteobacteria > Hyphomicrobiales > Phyllobacteriaceae > Phyllobacterium > Phyllobacterium sp. P5_D12. The sequence goes on from NZ_JBFUMG010000034.1 coordinate 18,044, forward strand.
AATACTTTCGCGAAAGTAACTGCGTGTCTCACCTGCAAACGTCAATTCCATCTGATACGGGCCGGCGTCAGCGGCTGCAAGTGATGTCGAAGCATCCTGAAGCACAATGTCTACTTTGTCAGAGCGCTCACGCTGGTCCATGTGGTCGTCGTCACCGTCGCCGCCGTTGATTGAAGAGCCACTATCGCCGAAACCTTCGGTGTCACTCGCAACGAAATTGTCGTTGCCCTCGCCGCCATCATATTCGTTAAGTCCTTCACTCCCGTTTAAAGTATCGTCTCCGTCGTCGCCAAACGACCTATCATTTCCAGGCCCGCAAGTGATATTGTCATTGCCAGCTCCGCCTAAGAGCAGGTCATCGCCGTCACCGCCGTTTATGTTATCGTTGCCGTCACCGCCATCCATCGCATCGGAACCGGCACCGCCATCCATGTCATCGTCGCCGGCACCGCCGCCCATGTCATCGTCGCCCTCGCCACCGTCCATGTCATCATTCCCGTCGCCGCCCTCGAGCTGTCCCCCTTCCTCCTGAAGCGCGGCGAAACCGGCAACCGCGGCTGCTGCGCCGCCAATGCTCAAAGTGTCATTGCCATGGCCGCCGATCATCGTGTCTGCGCCGCCACCGCCATCGGCGGAAAAGCCGGTGAGACTGGCCGAGCCGTCGAAGACGTCCGCTCCCGCCGTGCCGACGAATTTCTCGATGGAGATGAATGTATCGCCCTGCGCATCGCCGCCGCTGCTGACGCCGCCGAGCAAGAGATGCACCGGATTTGCACTGGTGGAGTAATCGGCCGTATCCATGCCGGTATAGCCATCGAGCAGATCAGCGCCGACACCGCCGATGAGAACATCATCGCCGCCCATGCCGTATAGCTTGTCGTTGCCGGCAAGTCCCGCCAGCACATTCCTGTGAATGTTTCCAGTGAGCGTGTCGTTAAAATTCGAACCGACGACATTCTCGAATCCGCTGATAGTATCGCCCTGCGCATCATTGCCCGGGCCGGAGCCAGAGCCGGAGGTTGTGCCGCCGCCGCTATCGTTGAGTGTCACCTTCACGCTTGAACCAGATTGCGAATAACCGAGCGTGTCGACACCGGCACCACCCTTCAACGAGTCGCCGCCAGCACCGCCTTCGATATAGTCATTGCCGTCACCGCCATCGAGGATGTCACCGCCCGTACCACCCTCGACAATATCCGAACCACCGCCGGCATTGATAAAGTCGCCGCCGCCCTCGCCGAGAATATGCTCGTTGGCATTCGTGCCATTGAAGATATCACCCCCGCTGCCGAGCGGAATTACGATTGTGCTTGGGTCTATGTCGAGAAGTTTCAGCAAGTCGTTTGTAAGGGTAATAGCCATGATAGTCCTCCCGTTCGCGCTGTGCGGGGAAGACCATCGTTTCGGGGCCCCTCACCCCTCACAACTGCGGACTACATCATACGCCTTACTATGGATTAAATAAAGATACTTATATAAATTGCTCTTACTCGAAATATGTAATGCAAAAGAACTATATCTCTGAAGAGAAAGACTGTATGTTAACTATTGAAAACGTTGTCATTTTGGAAATATTACACGTAAGGCTACGAATGATCGCGAAAGGCAAATTCTCATCGGCCTCTTGAATGGCAGCCTCCAGACTGTCATTATATAAGCATCTGGCACCTTTCAATTTTCACAATGAC
>NZ_JBFUMG010000035.1:0-19701 GCF_054049495.1 Phyllobacterium sp. P5_D12
CAACGGTATCGGTGAGCGCTGCGGAAATGCCAATCTGGTGACGATCATCCCGACGCTCATGCTGAAATCCAATTGGTCGAAGCGTTTCGAAACCGGCATCAGCCTGGAGAAACTCCAGGGGCTTTCCCGCCTGTCACGCAGTTTCGACGAATTGCTCAACCGTGCACCCAATACGCAAGGCGCGTTCGTCGGTGCATCGGCATTTGCAACCAAGGCCGGTATTCACGCGTCGGCCTTGGTCAAGGAACCGGCGACATATGAACATGTACCGCCGGAAACTGTCGGCAATCGTCGCAAGCTCATGGTTTCGGACCAAGGCGGCAAATCGAATTTCATCAATGAACTTGAACGTCGCGGTATTCCGGTGGCCAAGTCGGATCCGAGGCTCGACACGTTGATCGCGCTGGTCAAGGAACATGAGTCCGAGGGCTATGCCTATGAAGGCGCTGACGCCAGTTTTGAGCTCCTGGCGCGACGGACGCTCGGCACTGTTCCGGAGTTCTTCAAAGTTGACTCATTCCGCTGCATGGTCGAGCGGCGTTTCGATGCAAATGGCAATATCAAGACCGTCTCGGAGGCCGTTGTCCGTATGGAGGTCGATGGTGAAACGCGGATGTCGGTCGCTGAAGGGCATGGACCGGTCAATGCACTCGATCTGGCGTTGCGCAAGGACATGGGCCGCTATCAGGACGAGATCGCTGATCTTGTGCTCGCTGATTTCAAGGTACGCATATTGAACGGCGGTACCGAGGCCATCACGCGTGTGCTCGTCGAGTCGACCGATTCCAGCAACGTGCGCTGGTGGACGGTCGGTGTTTCGGACAATATCATCGACGCATCCTTCCAGGCGTTAATGGATTCCATTGTCTATAAATTGATGAAAAATCGGGATTTGGCAGGGAAAATAGCTGCTGAATAAAGATTTTTTTGTCATTTTAGGGAATTCATGCCCCAATTTTGAGCGAAAACATCAAATGGCTTGATCGATTGATCAGTCGAATTCAATAGACGGCATGCCGCGCGGGGACTAGGACTTCGCACCATGACCCAACAAATCGATAGCAATCGAGCCGTCGCTGGCGACCATACGACATCCGATGCTTTCATTGGAATGTCGGATGGCAAGAAGGGATTTATTTTCGCCCTTTGTGCTTATCTGTTGTGGGGTATCCTGCCATTCTATTTGAAATCGGTTGCGCATATACCAGCGCTGGAAGTGGTGGCCCACCGTATTGTCTGGTCGGTTCCCATTGCCGTCGTACTGCTTTGGTGGCTTGGGTTGCTTGGCGATCTGAGGGTCGCTTTCACGACTCCGCGCATGCTGGCGATGGCTATATTGACCGCCAGTCTCATCACCGTGAACTGGGGCACCTATGTCTGGGCAATCGGCAATAATCACACTGTAGATACAGCGTTGGGCTATTACATCAATCCGCTGGTGAATGTGGTCCTTGGCGGCATCTTCCTGTCCGAACGCCTTTCGAAGGCGCAAATGGTTGCCATAGCTTTGGCCGCATGCGCGGTCATTCTGCTGACCGTGTCGTCCGGTGGTCTCCCGTGGATTTCACTCGTCCTCGCGTTCAGCTTTGGCTTTTATGGTTTCTTTCGCAAAACCTTGCCGATCGGCGCCATACAGGGCTTCACGCTTGAGGTACTGATACTTTCCGTTCCCTCGCTCGGTTTCATTGCCTGGACCCTGACGCAGAACACCAGCCACTTCACCAATGGCGCGCCGCACGACACGGGTCTGTTGCTGTTTGCAGGGCTTGCAACCGCTGTGCCGCTTATTTTCTATGCGCTTGGCGCCAAGCTCCTGCGCTATACGACCATTGGTTTGATGCAATATATTGCGCCGACGATTGTGTTCTTCATTGCAATCTTTGTTTTCGACGAGCCGTTCTCGCATGTACAGCTTATTGCATTCGGTCTGATCTGGTCAGCCCTTGCGATCTACACCTGGTCAATGGTGTATGAGGCGCGAAAGCTGCGATTGGCACCGGCGCATTAGTTCCGCGATCCGCCGATCTTTCTCACGACGAGATAAACCATTCCAGAAATACCGAGTGCCAAGGCAGTAATAAGCCAGAATCCATGTGTACTTTCCGCAAGCGGCAGTCCACCGGTATTCATGCCGAAAAGCCCGCTTATGACAGTGCTTGGCAAAAGGACCGCGGTCATTACCGACAGGACATACAGAAAGCGGTTTGACTGATCCGTGAGTTTCGCCAAGAGTTCGTCCTGGAGCAGGCGTGCACGCTGCTGCAATTGTTCACCTTCCGCGTGCAACGTTTCGGCGCGGCGCGACAAGCCTTCGATCAGATCGTCCAATTCTTCGGGAAAAACCCGGCGATCGGCGTGATCAATATGACGGAACAGACCTGTCGCCGCCGTGAGGTAGCGGTGAAACACAACGATCTGACGCCGGACAGGCACGAGACGTTCCCGCTCGCCCTGCCAGTTCTCGCCGACAATATGATCCTCGATGGAATCCAGGGTTTCCGAGAGTTTGGTGATCTCTATTTTTAGAAGATCGAGAAAACGCCGGAAGATGGCGTTGAACAGAGCGATTGGCGATTTCGGCTTTACCTTGCCGCCGAGAATAGCCTGACGTACATCGTCGACCGATTGGAGGGGGTGACGGCGTCCGCTGATGAAGAATCGCTCATTGAAAGCGAAGCGGAAATACCCAAGCTCCCGCGGATCGCCATAGTGCTTGTGCTGCAGGTCCGGCAATTCACCGTATAGCCAGCCCTCTTCATAGGTGATCTGATACTGATCGCCGGGGGAGAGCAATGCTTCCCGCACAACCTCCGGCAGGCTTTCGTCAGTTTCGAGATTGCGCCTTGCCCGCGCATCGGCAAGGCCATAGCTTTTCCAAACCCACGCACTTTCTGCTGCTCCAGCGTGTGCGGATGGCAATAATGTGCCGTCGTCGCGGAAGCTGTGGGCGATGACAAACTCATCACTTTGGATGAGGGGTGCGTTGCTTGGGGGATCGGGGGTAATATTATCCGCCATGAGATCCCTTTTGCTTGCTACAGCCGCTCTATGATTGCTTCATTGCCTTCCCGGTCACCTCGTGCAGCAGCATTGAGGATGGCGGGTACGATATCTTCCGGCTTCTCTACCACAAGCGGATTGACCAAATGTGACGTGTGCACGAAACCCTCGGCTTTCATGTGCTCGATGAGGGCCAGCATCGGATTCCAAAATCCGTTGATGTTGGCGAAGACCATAGGCTTCCGATGACGGCCGAGTTGCGCCCATGTCATGATCTCGACGATCTCTTCGACAGTGCCGATACCGCCGGGCAAGGTAACGAACGCGTCCGAGCGCTCGAACATCTTATGCTTGCGCTCATGCATGTCTTCGGTAACAATAAGCTCTGAAAGCTGGCCAAGCGCGTGTTCGGTGGCCTCTTTGTTCATCAGGAATTTCGGAATAATTCCTGTGACTTTGCCACCCGCAGACATGACTCCGTCTGCAACTGCGCCCATAATGCCTTTGGTGCCGCCGCCATAGACGAGCTCAAGTCCATGCTCAGCGATCGTTTGGCCGAGAAGCTTGCCGCTTTGTTTGTAAATCGGGTCGCGGCCCGGTGAGGAGCCGCAATAGACACAAATGGATCGAATCTTGCTCATACAATGAGTGGTGCCTTGCACATCACAAAACGTCAAGCCGGTGCAAATGCGAGACAAAAGTTTCATACGCCGGCTTTATGGATACGTCGAAAGAATGGGTCTGAATCTAAAGGGTTTTCTTGTAGCTTGGCAGAAAAGGCGGTAGAGCAAAAGGAACAATAGGATCGGGGAACGATGTTCGAGAATAAATTTGCGCTTTTGGGATTTGGTACTGTCGTTGCTGCTGGTCTTGTTGCGGCCTATGTTGGCCTGATGCCGGGCAAGCCCGTTGTGGAGCAACCGGCTCCTGTGATGAGTGGAACGGTGCAGACACAGCCTGCAGCGCCCTCGGCAAATTCCGAACCCCAAATTCAGTCCCTGACGACCGTACCGGAGTCAGACGTTGCTTCCGGACAGGTTTCGGCTCCACCGCCAGCGACGGCAAATAATGGCGCGCCAACTTTTGATGTTCTGCGTGTCGATCCCTCGGGCACTATCGTTATCGCCGGCAACGCCGCAAAAAATGCGACGGTTGACCTTTTGTCGCGCTCAAGCGTCATCGGCACGACCAAATCAGCTGAGAATGGTGATTTTGTTATCGCGCTGGATAATCCGCTGAAGCCGGGCGACTACCAGCTTGTCTTGCGTTCAACAACACAGGACGGCAGCGCCATGACTTCGCTTGAGACGGCGATAGTTTCCATTCCAGAGTCAAAGACTGGTCAGGTATTGGCTCTTGTTGAACAATCCGGCCAGCCCAGCCGCATGATCACAAAGCCCGAGCCGGTGGAACCCGCGCCTTCATCCACCCAGCCAACAACTGTTGCTGCACCCAAGGGCGACAAGCCTGGCCTCGCTCCCGTAGAGAAAGCGTTGATCACGGTCGAAGCAGTCGAGCTCGAAGGCAGCAAGATTTTCGTCGCTGGTAATGCCCAAGCGGGCTCTGCGGTAAAGGTCTACGCAAATTCCACTCTGCTTGGAACGACAAAGACAGCACCCAATGGCCGGTTTTTGGTACAGACTGTTCAGCAGCTGGCTGTCGGAGACTATATTATCCGTGCTGATATGCTGGGCAAGGATGGCGTGACGGTCGTGGCCAGAGCAGCGGTTCCGTTCAAGCGCGAGGCCGGCGAGCGTGTCTCGGCTGTCGCACCGGCAACTCCAGGTGCCGATACGCAAACCGAGACTGGTGCGATTGTACCACAAACCGACGGACAGGCGCCGCAAGTCGCTGAAGCGGGCACTCCCCTGCAGAACGTCGATGGATCGGTGATTATCCGCCGCGGTGACAGTCTTTGGCAGATTTCACGCCGTACCTATGGTGCTGGCATGCGCTACACGACTATCTATTTGGCTAACAAGGAACAGATCCGCAATCCGGACATGATTTACCCCGGGCAGATCTTCGCATTGCCAGAAAAAGATAAATCTGTAGTTCAATAGAAAAGACGGGCTGTTGACGCCCGTTTTCGAAAAAAAGAATCGCGATTTCTCCTTGCATCGGAAAATTATATCGTTTATCGCCGATGAACGATGAAATGCACGGGCTCGTTCCAACATCATTCTGATGCCAATACAGCGCGCATACTCGCCGCGTTGGCACATCCGGCGCGCTTGCGCATTATCCGCCAGCTCGCGTGCCTTGATGCTTCGTGTTGTAAGGATATCGTCGCTGGGCTCGATCTGGCACAGTCGACCGTATCGCAGCATTTGAAGATTCTCGTCGATGCCGGTCTTGTCCGTTACAAGCAGTCCGGCCAGAGCTCTCGTTACAGCATCGATCCGGCAGCGTTTGCCAATATGGCCGCACTCGTGAACGACATGGCAAGCCTTTGCTGCTCGCCAGGAACAATCATCGGGGAAACGCAAGAGTTGCCCGAACTCGAAATTGTCTTCAAGGATTAACAGTGGCCAACAAAACCGTCTCAGACGAGTCTGGAAAAACCCTTCAGACCATTCGTAATCTCTGGCCCTATATGTGGCCGATGGAACGCCCTGATTTAAGAATGCGGGTCGTCTGGGCTTCCGTGTATCTGATCATCTCGAAGGTGGTCCTGATCCTGGTTCCTTATTTTTTCAAATGGGCGACAAATGCCTTGAATGGGAAATTCGAGGCATCTGATCTGATACCGGCACTTCTCGTCGGTCCGCTCATGCTCGTGGCAGCTTATAATGCAGCACGTATCGTGCAGGCGGGTTTAAACCAGCTGCGCGATGCACTGTTCGCCAGCGTCGGCCAATATGCCGTACGAAAGCTTGCCTATAAGACCTTTGTTCATATGCATGAATTGTCGCTGCGCTTCCACGTCGAACGCCGTACCGGTGGTCTTTCGCGCATCATCGAACGCGGAACGAAGGGCATCGAAACCATCGTTCGCTTCACCATCTTGAATACGGCGCCGACGATCATCGAGTTTCTGATGACCRCGGTGATTTTCGCCGTGACCTATGGAATGTCTTATTTGGCTGTCGTGGTGGCGACCGTGTGGCTCTACACATGGTTCACGGTAAGAGCCAGTGACTGGCGCATCGGCATTCGCCGGGACATGAACGCCTCTGACACCGACGCCAACTCCAAGGCAATCGACTCGCTGCTCAATTATGAAACTGTCAAATATTTCGGCAATGAGACTATGGAGGCCGGCCGTTTTGATGCTGCCATGGCGCGCTACGAGATTTCGGCGACACGCATCTGGACGTCGCTTGGCTGGCTTAACTTTGGACAGGCGGTGATTTTCGGTATCGGCATGGCGGTCATGATGATCATGTCGGGCAGGGAGGTGATTGCCGGAACCCAGACATTGGGTGATTTTGTCTTCATTAATGCAATGCTGATGCAGTTGTCCGTCCCGCTCAACTTTATCGGCTTTATCTATCGGGAAGTGCGTCAGGGTCTAACGGATATCGAGCAGATGTTCGACCTGCTCGATGTCGAACAGGAAGTGATGGACAGGCCAGATGCCAGGCCGCTGGTGATCGAACGCGGGGCCGTGCGTTTTGATAACGTACAGTTCGCCTATGATCCGAAGCGTCCGATCCTGAAAGGCGTCAGCTTTGAGGTTCCCGCAGGCAAGACTGTAGCGATTGTTGGGCCTTCCGGCGCGGGCAAATCTACCCTGTCGCGCCTGCTGTTCCGCTTTTACGACATCCAGAATGGCTCGATCACCATTGACGGTCAGGATATCCGGGACGTGACACAGGACAGCTTGCGATCGGCTATCGGCATGGTTCCGCAAGATACTGTCCTCTTCAACGACACCATCGCCTATAATATCCGCTACGGGCGCATCACTGCGACGGAAGCCGAGATGCGCAATGCAGCGGAGCTTGCACAGATAGGACCTTTCATTGAAACGTTGCCCGAAGGCTATGACGCCATGGTAGGCGAGCGCGGACTCAAGCTTTCCGGCGGCGAAAAGCAGCGCGTGGCGATTGCAAGAACGATTTTGAAAGCTCCGCCTATTCTGATCCTTGACGAGGCGACCTCGGCACTCGATAGCGCTACCGAGCATGAGATTCAGTCGGCGCTCGATCTTGTCAGTCGCAATCGCACGACATTGGTCATCGCCCATCGGCTTTCAACCATCATCGGGGCTGATGACATTATTGTCCTGAAAGATGGGGTTATCGCCGAGCGCGGCACCCATGCGAAGCTTTTGGCCAAGAGGGGGCTATATGCCTCCATGTGGAACCGTCAGCGCGAGGCTACGGAAGCTGAGGAGCGTTTGCGCCGCGTACAAGAGGAAGACGACCTTGGCGTCATCGTGCGTGGAAAGCCCGCCATGCCCGCTTGAATGGTTTGCTCCAGCTGCCAATCTCCGATAAGTAACGCGCGACTTGCCTTGGAGCGCTCGCCGTTTCATGCAAGGTGAGCTGCCGGCACAACCAGGAATAAATTAATGAGTCTTGTTGATTCCATACGCAATACCTTGGTGCCTATCCACCGGGAAGGGTACCCGTTCATTGCCGGTTTTGCCGGCGCGACGATTGTCCTCGGCTATTTTTGGGAACCGTTGTTCTGGATTGGTCTCATTCTCACCGCTTGGTGCATCTATTTCTATCGTGACCCGCAGCGTGTTACCCCGACGGATGACAAGCTGGTGATCAGTCCGGCAGATGGCATCGTTTCAGCTGTTGGGCCCGCTATCCCGCCGCGCGAGCTTGGTCTTGGCGACAAGGAGATGACCCGGATATCCGTGTTCATGAATGTCTTTTCCTGCCACATCAACCGCGCCCCGGTGCGCGGCCGGATAACGACGATCGTGCACAAGCCGGGGAAGTTCCTGAACGCCGACCTCGACAAGGCCAGCACTGAGAATGAGCGCAACAGCCTTTTGATTGACGGTCCAAATGGTGAGATCGCTGTCGTGCAGATTGCCGGGCTTATAGCGCGCCGCATTGTCTGCTGGGCCGACGAAAACACTGCCATTTCGATCGGCGAGCGGTTCGGTCTCATCCGCTTCGGCTCGCGCGTTGACGTTTATCTGCCGGAGGGCTTTACGCCGCGCGTTGCGATCGGCCAGACTGCGGTCGGCGGCGAATCCGTCATCGCCGAATTCGGTGGCGCGGCAAGCGCTCCGTTGGTCCGGATCAGTTGAGGCAGGGCGCATGACCGAGACCGAAATCGATCCATTGTTTGACGAGAAGCCGCAGACCGCCGGACCGGTTGGCCGGCGCATTCCCATGCGCTATCTCGCACCCAATGTCATCACCGTTCTGGCGATCTGCGCCGGACTGACCGGTATCCGGCTGGCCTTCGAGAATCGTTTCGAGCTGGCAGTGTCCATGGTGCTTCTCGCGGCATTTCTAGACGGGATCGACGGACGCATCGCCCGTATGATGAAGGGCTCCACGAAGTTCGGCGCACAGATGGATTCGCTGGCCGACATCGTCAATTTTGGCGTTGCTCCGGCGCTGGTGCTTTACGCCTATATGCTGGATCAGGCGCGCTCGTTCGGTTGGATTGCGGCGTTGCTTTACTGCATCGCATGTTGCCTGCGTTTGGCACGCTTCAATGTGATGCTTGACGTCGTCGGCAAGCCGCTCTGGCAGAACAATTTCTTCACCGGCGTACCGGCTCCGGCAGGAGCCATGCTCGTCATGCTGCCGGTCTATCTCGGCTTTCTGGGTCTCGCGCCAACGCGTGCGATCGCCTTTGCGGCCGCTGCCTATACCGTTGGGGTCGCGGTGCTGATGATCAGCCGCCTGCCGGTCTATAGCGGCAAGGCTGCAGGTACGAGGCTGCGTTCGGATTGGGTCATGCCCACATTCCTGTTCATCGTGGTCTACGTGGCATTCCTGATGAGTTATACGTGGCAAACGCTGACACTTACAGCAATCGCCTTCTTCCTGTCGCTACCCTTCAGTGCGCGAGCGTGGAAGCGCTACGAAGCGGCAGATCGCGCCGCTTTGGCAGAAACTGAAAGCGGTGGTTCCGAAACCCTTTCCTGATTTCGGAACCAGGCGGGTTTCACTGCTCGGCTTCAATCAGATTCTTGCGGAAGAAGGCCAGGATATCTGTGTTGAACTGCCTGTGGAAAGCGACGCGATCAAAGCCTGCCCTGTCGGTGCATAGCTCAGACTCACCGGAGTTGGCCACGAGTTTCGCGAATTCCTGACTGCAAGATGGGAGAAAAGAGAAATGGCCAGAGTTCGGTACGATGCGATAGTCTGGCTTGGTGGGCAGGTTATGAGCAACCGTTGCGGCATCTTTGGGCGATAGACCGTCTCCACCATATTCAGATGCCCATAACTGGACTGGAACCGTCACTTTGCCCAAGCCTTCGGCGGTGAATAGGCTACCGCCCGCGGGGTCAACCAACACTGCAGCTTTGATCCGTGGATCACCGGCCAAGGGAGCAATTGCGGCGCTGCGAATTTGCTCGCAAAAGCGGTTTCCCGGATAGGTCGGGCAATTATCAAGCAGCAATTTCCAGTCGGGGTTGCCGCCAATCATGGCGAGGCCAGTGAAGCCGCCTCGTGAAAAGCCGAAAACGCCGATTCGCGCCGGATCGATCTGCGATGTATTTGACCAGCGATCCAACATGAAATCGACAAGCCTTGTCATATCGACAGGGCGCTGGGTCATGGAAGCTATATCGTTCGGATCTCTCGTTTTCGATTGGCCGCTATCTCGTGGATGATTGATGGCAGCGACTACAAATCCTGCATCTGCAAGCATTTCAGCAAGTGCATGATAATTGCCGGACCATCCACCCACACCATGAGAGATCACGATGAGCGGAAGTTTTTCACCTGCGAGTGGACAGTCTCGCACGGCTGTCGAATAGTCGAAGCCTATTTCTACCCGCGCCGGCTTGCCGACACACGGATACCAGACGGCAGCCGTCAGAACTGGTCCACGATCATTGGAAGGCACCTCGATGAATTTGAGACCTGCGGCCTGAGACGGGAGGATACTCAAGGCAAGAGCCGAAACAAAGATCGAGAGTGTAAGTATTTTCCGAAATTTCGTCGCAATCTCAATCGCTTAGGCACTTCGTCCGAAAAGCCTCTTGAGGTAACTATTTTTTGCAAGCTCGATGTGCAGGCTATTTGGTGGGGGAAGTCTTTAGTGTCCGTTCGAAGGCTTTGCTTATCATGTCGATCAGCTGCGCGTGAATTCCGGCGCGTGACCGCCCGCCACCGTCATCGCAAAGTGGATCACCTATCTTTTCAGACACAATGATGTCGGCAGCGCCGGGTTTGCATTCGGCAAACATGCTATAATGGCTCGCATCTTCAACGACTGTGTAACTCGCATTTGCAATCGCTTTTGCGATCCCGGAGGCTTGAGCGCTCAGGGGGATTTTCCCTGGTTGACCGAGATTAATGATATCAACCGGGATTTCAATTCTGGCAAAGCTGTTGAATTCGAAGATATCAGATGGGGCAGGATCAATTGCCATGGCAAACCGGACGCGTTCATCTCTATTGTCACGATTTGCAGATTCCAAATTCATCGCATGAAGGTCAACGCCGCTCTGTCTGACCCACCCGCAAAGCGAAGGATTGAGCAAGTCCGTATCGCAATAGCCTGCCAAAAGTTGTGGATCTATGCGAGCACCCGCTATTGCCAAAGCGGTATTGCCACCCATGGAAAGACCAAGAACACCAATTTTGTCTTGATCAAGGTGATTTTGGAAGAGTTCATCCTTCTCAATTGTATTCAAGGCTTCCGTGAGATCGGAAGGTCTCAACCACATCTTCATTGTCTCAGCGGCGGATTTATTGCTGCCCGTATTCCTCGGATGCGTAGGGGCGACAACAACGAAGCCCTGCTCAGCTAAGGGTGTTGCAACCCAGCTTAAAGCTTGCGCGTTTCCGGCCAGCCCAGCACCATGTGAAAGCAGGATAACCGGAAACTTCCCCCGGGACATCGGTGCGTCGCGCGTAGCGGGCGTTCCAACAAAAAACGGGCTCTCGCCCAGCACTATCGCCTTGCCACCAGCTTGCGCCGGATACCAGACGGTGACATCAAGATCGACTCCACGCTCTTTCGATGGCGCAAGGATTTGGCGTACACCGACTGTATCATCAGCCTTGGCTATGTGCATCGCTGTCAGGGATAGGATGGTTGCAGCACAAACTATCGTCGAAAACGTCATCGGTTCTCCTTGAGTTGGCACTTGATCGGCGCTGCGCCAAGGGAGCGGTATCGAGGTACTATTTTCGACCTCAAACACAATTTCGGTCGTCCTCAATCGCGATTGAGGTCATAGTGATCCATAAATTGTTGGTATTTGACCCATGCTCTTTGTCCCGCTGCCATTTGTCGTTGCATTTCTGCTTCTCATCTTGCTGGTCCAGATGATCCGGCGGAATGACAACAATGCACCCAACCTCTTTTTCACCGCTTTGATCGCCGTCTACGTTTTGCAGTCGGTCGTGATTGGTGTGCGCTGGGGTTACGGGGTGACCAAAATCCTGCCGGTGCAGGCCTTGCTGGCAGCGATCGTTCCTGCACTCGCCTGGCTAAGTTTTGAAGGGCTGAGAGACGGGCAGTCGCCGTTGAAGCGGCCAATGCTCCTGTTGCACGCGCTTCCGGCCTTGCTGATCCTTGGCTTCATCGCGTTCTGGCCAGCCCCTATTTCGCTTGCTCTCATTCTTATTTTTCTCGGCTACGGCATTGCGCTCACTGCGCTCGCATGGGCGGGACCCAATGCGCTCGGCTCATCGAGGCTCGATGGCGTGATCAGCGCCTACCGGGCTTTGCAGGTTACGGCCTTTGCCGTATTGGCTTCAGGCTTGACGGATATCGTGATCAGCTTTGATTTCGCGGAAACTGGCGGCGTCTATTCCGGCAGCATTGTTGCATTCGGCAACGTATTGGCTTTGCTCATTTTGGGWACAGCAGCCACGGTTGCAGGGACGAGCCAGCCGCCCACCGAGGCCGCGGGTGATGAAGGGTTCGCACCGGTCATAACGCCGAGTGTGGAGGATACAGAAGTTGCCGCCTCTCTCGACGATCTGATGCAATCGCGCTTCCTCTATCGCGATGTCGATCTCAATCTCAACCGGCTTGCCCGGAAAATGGGCCTACCGGTCCGGCAAGTGTCGAGCGCGGTCAACCGCGTCAAATCGATGAGCGTCTCGCAATATGTGAATGATTACAGGGTGAGGGAAGCTTGCCGCTCGCTTGCCGATACAGACGAACCGATCACGCGGATCATGTTCGATGCYGGCTTTCAGACGAAGTCGAATTTCAATCGCGAGTTCCTGCGTGTCACTGGCATGAGCCCGAAGGCGTGGCGTGCCCGGGCTTCTGTCGCAAACGAGAAGACGGAAAAGATCATTCGCCTCGTTGGTTAACTCGGGTCGTTGTAGCTCAGCAATTTGTCGGCGCGCACGTCGTAAAGCTTGCCGGTCGCGTTTAGCGCCGGGTCACAGAGCAGGGCGATCTTTGCGGCGACCTCCGCCGGCGTGGGCAAGGCCTCAGGATCTTCACCTGGCATAGCCTGTGCGCGCATGGCGGTGCGGGTAGCCCCAGGGTCGACGGAATTGATGCACAAGCGCGTCTGTTGCGACTCCTCGGCCCAGGTACGTGCCATCACTTCCACAGCGGCCTTGGAAGCTGCGTAGGGTCCCCAATAGGCGCGCGCGGTATGTGCCACGCCCGACGATAGCAGGATGGCGCGCCCGGCATCGGACAGCTTGAGGAGCGGATCGGTGGTGCGGATCAGGCGCCAGACACTCGTGACATTGATTGCCACCAATCGGTCGAAGACTTTCGCCTCCACATGTCCGATAGGCGAAATCGTTCCAAGAATGCCCGCATTAGCGACCATGATATCAAGCTTGCCCCAGCGCTCATGAATGGAACCGCCCAGCCGGTCGATGGCGGGCATGTCGGTCAAGTCTAAGGGAACCAGCGTTGCGGTTCCGCCAGCTGCCTTGATTTCGTCGTCGAGTTCCTCAAGCCCACCCACTGTGCGGGCAACGGCAATAACGTGAGCGCCGCGGGCTGCAAGTTCTTTGGAGAGAGAATAGCCAATGCCACGCGATGCGCCGCTGACAAGCGCAAGCTTGCCGTCCAGCCGAAAACTGCCGTCAGAAATCATAGAGTGAACTCAACCGTTATTTGCGAGAAGCGAGAACTGGCGAACGTTACTCGCCCCGTCCTTGTCGAGAAGCCGCGTCGGATAATCGCCAGTGAAGTAGTGATCGGTGAACAGCGGCGAGCGTGGATCGCGAGGGGCGCCGCTGACAGCCTTGTAAAGCCCGTCGATGGACAGGAATGCCAGGGAATCTGCTCCGATGTAGTCGCACATCGCATCAAGGTCCGCATACTGGTTGGCCAGCAGCTTGTCCGCATCGGGCGTGTCTATGCCGTAGAAATCCGGATGGAAGATCATCGGGCTGGCAACGCGGATATGCACTTCGCGCGCACCGGCGTCACGGATCATCTGCACGATCTTGACCGAAGTCGTACCGCGCACGATGGAATCGTCCACAAGCACAACACGCTTGCCTTCAATGACGGCACGGTTGGCCGAGTGCTTCAGCTTCACACCAAAGGCGCGGATCGACTGGGTCGGCTCAATGAAGGTGCGTCCGACATAATGGTTGCGGATGATGCCGAGCTCGAAGGGAATGCCGCTTGCCTGGGCAAAGCCAATGGCTGCCGGGGTGCCGCCATCCGGAACTGGAACCACCACATCGGCCTCGAGCGGTGCTTCCTTGGCAAGGTTGATGCCCATGTTCTTGCGGGCAGTGTAGACGTTGCGTCCGCCAACGACTGAGTCCGGACGGGCGAAGTAAACGTATTCAAACAGGCAAAGCCGTTCGCGCTTCGGATTCTGCGGCTTATATGTATCGATGCTGATCGACCCATCAGCCTGGATTTCGCAGACCACCACTTCGCCGTTCTCGATATCGCGGACGAATTTCGCACCGATAATGTCGAGCGCGCAGGTTTCGGAAGCAAAAATCGGCTTGCCGTCGAGTTCACCCATCACGAGCGGGCGAATGCCGATCGGGTCACGCGCAGCGATGAGCTTGGTGCGGGTGAGGGCGAGCATCGCATAACCGCCTTCCATCTGGCGGATCGCATCGATGAAGCGATCGCTGGATGAGGCGTGGCGTGAACGGGCGATAAGGTGCAGCACGACTTCGGTATCGGAATTGGACTGGCAGATGGCGCCATCGGCAATCAGCTGGCGGCGCAGCGTGAGGCCGTTGGTGAAATTGCCATTATGGGCAATCGCGATGCCGCCGACCTCAAGTTCGGCCAGAAGCGGCTGCACGTTGCGCAGAACCGTGTCGCCGGTGGTCGAATAGCGTACATGGCCGATGGCCCGGTCGCCGGGCAGTTGTGCAAGGGTTGCCGGATTGGTGTAGTGGTCTCCGACGAGACCCATGCGGCGTTCCGAACAAAACTGTTTCCCGTCATAGGAGACGATACCGGCTGCTTCCTGGCCGCGATGCTGCAGGGCGTGCAGGCCGAGCGCGGTCAGGGTCGCGGCGTCGGGATGCCCCAAAATGCCAAACACACCGCACTCTTCATGCAGTGTGTCGTCATCCAGGGACATCAATTGATTATCGTTACGAGAAATGTCGGTCATTGCCGCCAGCCCTTCCGCCCCAAGATTACCTTGGATCGAGTCAATTGTGCCTGTTTTGCATTATGCCACGTATATGGAGCATTACCAAGTAAACGCCAAGGCCTGATAAATGCCAATATTGACGCAGTTGTGTTCTTCGACTGCATCAAGGCTGGTTTGTCGACCCTTCCGGCGGAATGTCTTCCTTCGGCTCCGGTGTTGTGGTGGCGCCGTCGGGTGCTGCATCCGGGGCCGCTGTCGTACCGGGCTTCAGGCGGTTGAGGATGGTTGATTCCGGGTCCTCTGGCAACAGGCTGATCAGTTTTGTACCCAGCTGATCGATCATCGGCTTGGATTTTGCCTGACCAACCCATGCCGGCTGGTTCTCGGGAACAAGCCAATTGAAGAACAGCATGGCGACAACGACGAGAAGGATGCCCCGCGCTGCGCCGAAGAGGAAACCCAGCGTACGATCGAGTGCGCCGATACGGCTGTCGATGATGAAATCGGCAATCTTCATTGTAATGATCGACACGACAATCAGCGTAACGACAAAGACGAGGCCGGCTGCTGCGATCTGTGCAATCGTATCATTGCTGATATAGGGCGTAAGGAACGGAATGACCGGCTTGTAGAACAGATACGCGGCTGCCGCTGCAGCTGCCCAGGAAACCACCGACAAAACTTCGCGCGAAAAGCCGCGCACCATGGCCAAAACCGCCGAAACGAGAGTGATGCCCAATAGAATTCCGTCAAGCAACGTTATTGGCATTTAAGTTCATCCCCATATTCAGTCTGGCCAATACTATCTGGTCAGTCGTCGCGTTGTCTCTTGTCAGGTCCCGATGCCGCAATCCGGGCCACTAGGTCCGGCAGCGAAGCGGTTTCTGTCAGACGAGCATTGCCGTTCTTTGCCACATCGTTGCTTCCCTTGGGAAGAACAGCCTGCTTGAACCCAAGCTTATCTGCCTCCTTCAGCCTCTGCACAGCGTGCGCCACCGGGCGAACCGCACCAGATAAACTGACTTCGCCGAAATAGACGCAATCTGCGGGAAGGGCAATACCGGCAATTGAGGAAACGAGCGCAGATGCAACTGCAAGGTCTGCTGCGGGCTCGGTTATTCGATATCCACCGGCCACATTCAGGTAAACGTCGTGCTGACCGAACCTTACGCCGCAATGCGCTTCGAGTACGGCGAGAATCATMGACAGCCGGTTTCCATCCCACCCGACAACTGCGCGGCGTGGCGTGCCAAGCGTCGAGGGTGCAACCAGCGCCTGGATTTCGACGAGTATCGGACGCGTACCCTCCATGCCTGCAAAAACTGCAGCTCCTGGAGACTTTTCGTTGCGTTCACCCAGGAAAAGCTCGGAAGGATTGGCGACTTCGCGCAATCCTTTGTCTGACATTTCGAACACGCCGATCTCATCCGTCGGACCAAAACGATTCTTAACAGTCCTCAAGATGCGGTAATGGTGGCCGCCTTCGCCTTCAAAATAGAGTACGGCATCGACCATATGCTCGATCACGCGAGGCCCCGCGATCTGACCCTCCTTTGTAACGTGGCCTACGAGAACAACTGCTGCGCCGGTCTGCTTGGCATAGCGGATCATGGCTTGGGCGCCGGCTCGCACCTGCGTCACTGTGCCGGGGGCAGAATCGGCGGCGTCTGTCCACAATGTCTGGATCGAATCGATGATGATCAAATCTGGCCGCTTCGAATCGGAGATGGTCGCCAAGATGTCTTCGACATTGGTTTCGGCCGCGAGCAGCACGTCGGTATCGGCAGCGTGCAATCGCTGGGCGCGCAACCTGATTTGCGCCACTGCTTCTTCACCCGAAACGTAAACGACGCGGTGACCCTGGCGGGCGAGGGCAGCAGCTGCTTGTGTCAGCAATGTGGATTTGCCGATTCCGGGATCGCCGCCGATAAGGATGGCCGAGCCGCGGACGAAGCCGCCGCCGGTGACACGATCCAGTTCGCCGATGCCGGACTGGATGCGCGGTGCATCCTCGATCTCGCCGGACAGCGTGGTCAGCGCTACTGCGCGACCTTTGCGGGACGAAAGCTTGCCTGGCCCGCTACCGATGCCGCCAGCAGTGCCTTCCTCAACGAGCGTGTTCCACTCGCCGCACTCATCGCACTTGCCGGCCCAGCGGGTATGTACTGCACCGCAGTTCTGACAGATAAATTGAACTCTTGGCTTTGCCATCAATGACTTTCGGATTTGAGATAGCGCCGGTGATAGCGATTCCCAAGGCTGGTAAGCAACTCATATCCGATCGTTCCAGCGGCGCGAGCAGCGTCGTCCAACGCAATGTTGTGTCCGAAGAGTTCGACGTAGTCCCCTGGGCTGACCGCATCCACGGGAAGATCAGTGACATCAAACGATGTAAGGTCCATGGTGACGCGACCAACAATCGGAACTTTGCTCCCGGCGACAAAGCCTTCGCCGCCGTTGGGTACAGCGCCGCGCAACGGCACACCGCTGCCCGATGCGGAACGAAGATAGCCATCCGCATAGCCCACTGAGCAAACGGCAATACGCGTGTCGCGTTTAAGCGTCGCGGTAGCGCCGTAACCCACGGTCTCGCCCTTTAGTCCAGTGCGGATCTGTACAATGCGTGCTTCCAGCGTCACCACAGGGCGCATGGGATTGGCGGCGGCGGAAAGTGGTTCGCCGCCATACATGGCAACGCCGGGGCGGCTAAGCTCATATTCACCTATGGCCGCGTGAAAAATGCCGGGGGAATTTGCGATGCTGGATTCAATTCCTGCAAAAGCCTCGCGAAGCTTTTGAAATGATCCAATTTGTTTCCGGTTCAACGCATGCGCTTGATCGTCAGCCGTAGCGAGGTGCGTCATCAGTAGAACCGGCTTTGGGTTCCGTAGATCAGCCGCGAAAGTCAAGGCTTCCCCGACGGTAATGCCGAGACGGTTCATACCGGTGTCCACGTGCAGCGCGAAGGGAAGCTCGTCCTTTCGACGGGAATTCAGGTGCTTCCACAAATCGAGCTCATGGACCGAGCCAAGAACGGGAATGAGGTCCGATTGGCAGTAGGCTTCGAATGCTTCGGCGAAAAACCCGTTGAGCACAAACACCCGCGCATCAGGCGCGACAGCTTTTACCCGCAGACCTTCCTCGGCCAGCGCGACAAAGAAAGTGCGGCATCCCGCCTGCCACAATGCCGGTACGACCTGCACAATGCCGAGGCCGTACGCGTCGGCCTTGACGACAGCACTGGCCTCTGCGGGTTTCGATTTTTCGGCGAGGAATAGCCAATTGGTGACAAGCGCATCGAGATCGATTGTTAGCCGTCCCCCGGCTAGCCGAGGATCTGCGCCGGTCGTGGTGGTTTGGGGCTTTTTGGCAGTCAAAGGTTCACTCGAACCGTTCAGGAAGATGCGAATCTTCGGCTAGGTCGGTAAAGCGGGTAAATTCCGCCTGGAAGGCCAGTCTTACGGTGCCTGTCGGGCCGTGACGTTGCTTGGCGACGATGACTTCCGCTTTGCCCGTAGCCTCGTTGAGATCGGCCTGCCACTTGAAATGCTCTTCCGTCCCGACCTTCGGTTCCTTGTTCTTGATGTAATATTCGTCGCGATAAACGAAAAGCACAACGTCCGCGTCCTGCTCGATCGAACCGGATTCGCGCAAGTCGGAAAGTTGCGGATGCTTGTCTTCGCGGCTTTCCACCTGACGCGACAGCTGGGAAAGGGCGATGATCGGCGTGTTCAATTCCTTGCCGAGCGCTTTCAGCCCCGTGGTGATTTCGGTAATCTCCTGCACGCGATTTTCCGACGCGCGCTTTGACGACCCCTGCATCAGCTGAATGTAGTCGATGACCAGAACGTCGAGCCCGCGCTGACGCTTTAGCCGCCGCGCCCGCGCTGCAAGCTGGGCAATCGAAATACCGCCGGTCTGATCGATATAAAGCGGCACTTTCTGCATGTGCTGCGAACACGCAACCAGTTTTTCGAAATCCGCTTCGCTGATCTCGCCACGGCGGATTTTCGAGGAACTGATCTCCGATTGCTCCGAAATGATACGCGTGGCCAGCTGTTCCGACGACATTTCCAGTGAGAAAAAGCCGACCACGCCGCCATTCTTTGCCTTGAACGTACCGTCTGCCAATTGTTCCGGTTCATAGGCTGCGGCAATGTTGAATGCAATATTGGTTGCAAGCGAGGTCTTGCCCATGCCCGGGCGTCCGGCGAGGACAATCAGATCGGACGGTTGAAGGCCGCCCATGCGCGCATCGAGCGCGCGAATACCTGTCGATATACCGGACAAGTGACCGTCGCGCATGAACGCCGCATTGGCCATGTCGACGGCCGTTTTGACCGCGTCGGTAAATGTCTGAAACCCGCCATCGTAGCGGCCAGTCTCGGCGAGCTCGAACAGGCGTCGTTCCGCATCTTCGATCTGGCCCTGCGGCGCCACATCAACCGGCGCGTCATAGGCTATGTTGACCATGTCTTCGCCGATGGTAATCAAGGCGCGCCGCGTGGCCAGATCGTAGATCGCCCGGCCGTAGTCTTCGGCGTTGATGATCGTTACCGCCTCCGCAGCGAGACGGGCGAGATATTGCATCACCGTCATTTCGCCAATTTTGGCGTCAGCCGGCATGAATGTCTTCAGCGTCACCGGATTCGCCATCTTCCCCATGCGAATCATATCGGACGCGACTTCGAAGATCTTGCGATGCAGCGGTTCGTTGAAATGGGTCGACTTCAGAAAGTCGGAAACACGGTAAAACGCATCATTATTGACGAGAATGGCGCCCAACAGGGCCTGTTCTGCCTCGATATTGTTAGGGGCTTCGCGGTAAAGTGCTCCTTGAGCCTCATTGATCTTGCGTACCGTAGCTTCAGCCATTTCAAATTTTCCTGTTCTCCACAATTATGGCTCAGGGGGAAAAATTTAGGACTGCTGTTTTGTCCTTTTCCACACCACTTCACATAAATACGCGGGACCATCGAATAATCGAGAACAAGCAATGTTACAAAGCAATAAATAGGCGAGTCACGCTTGACTCT
>NZ_JBFUMG010000036.1:0-18909 GCF_054049495.1 Phyllobacterium sp. P5_D12
CTGATGGAATAACATGGTAGCGCCGGATCAAGGCCACATGAATTCACTTTTACCGGCATTTTGACGGGATACGATGAATTATTCGAGAAAATTCCCAGCAATTTCAGCGGGAAACCCGGCAAATCCACACAAAGCATGATTATGTTGAAATAGGTGTTGATCAAGTGCCTGTTCTGACTATAGTGCGCGCCGCACGGGGTCGCTGTCGGCTAACCATCGACGGGCGTCGCGTGTCTATCCAGATCTGAGTGACCGATGGTTGACGGTGCTCTTGAAGCCGGTTTTTCCGGCTGCATTAAACAACCCGACCGGCCAGATGCCGGCCGTATTGCGGAGAGGTGGCCGAGTGGTTGAAGGCGCACGCCTGGAAAGTGTGTTTACGTCAAAAGCGTAACGCGGGTTCGAATCCCGCTCTCTCCGCCAGTCACTATTAATCCCATAAAACGCAATGAATTCAATGCTTTTGGTGAATGGCCCACATGGATGGTTGGCGTCCTGCATACTTGCCCTCTGCCTTGGCCTTGGCGATGCCTTCACGTTGACGCTCAAGCATAAGCGCCCGCTCAAACTCAGCGATGGACTCCAACAGATTTAGCATCAACTTCCCCGTAGGCGTCGAGGTGTCGAGGTTCATAGCAAGGATACGTAGCCCCACCCCCTTTCTCTTCAGCGTTTCCGTGATGGTCACCAAGTCCGACACTGAGCGGGCAAAACGGTCCAGCTTGGTGACAATCAATATGTCTCCCTCACGCACCCACTCTAGGGCAGCATCAAGCTGGGGCGAGGCAGGCAATTCGGCTCTATCGCGGAAGAAACCTCTTGCTATTGATCGCCAACACTTGTCCGGGTCCGTGTACTGCTGCAAAGAGAAGGCCAGCAGTGAACGTAAAATGGTCGACAAAGAAACCGAATTCAGACTGGTTCCCTTTCCAGTGCGAAGGACCGTGGAACGCAAATGCGAGGAACAAGACATAAGCAGCAGCCATAAGCGCAGCTTCAGAAAAGTAGGCGCCGGTCAAGAAACATGCAACAAGCCCTAGCTCAAGCAATGCGGCAAGCCATGCCAGAAGCTTGGGCAGAGGGAAACCCGCGGCAGCGATGTAATCTGCCGTTGCCGCAATATCTATGAACTTGAAACTTGCAGCCATTATGAAAACGAGCGCGAAAATTAGTCGCCCTGTCAGAACCGCCGCCGTTGTCCATCCCGCCTTATTTGATCCTGTCACCATCACCATAACGTCCTCCCTATCACCTGATCGAGGTCTGAGCCGAAACGAGTTGGCTTGCTGCAAGGACGAACAATGGGGACCTTTCCCGACACACGTACTTACATTAGTTCCTATAAAGTTCGAACTCCGTGGGACTAAACTGCGATTTTTCGCTGCGGGGGAGCTGATGAAGCACTCGGTCACTTACCGCCCGCCCAGAGCCGCCGCCGGCTTCTACAAGAGGCCGACCTTGCTCGCCCCTCCATGGATGGCCGCGAGCGCCGCCGGTGCCGTGACCGGCCAGTTTCGAATGTAAGCCTCGACCGAGAATGTGGGGAACTCGCTCCGGATTCGAGCAGCGAGCGCCTGTGCCTGCTCAAGCTGGCCAAGCCGGGCATTCGCCATGGCACGAATCATAAGTGACTCTCCGTGAACCGGTGCCTTCATTGCAGCTTCGATGGCATCGCGGTCGTGTCCGGGGACGTATTGGGCGATAGCGAGCCCCCCATAGTACCAGGAGGGAGCGCTTGGGTTCAGGCGGAGGGCATGTTGTGATAAGCCCACCATCCGATCCGCATCGCCAATGACAAGGGGCATGTTGTAGGCGATCAGCGCCAGGTTGTCGGCGTCGTTTGGTGCCAAGGAAAGGGCCCGCTCGAAATCGTCTCTTGCACCTTGCAAATCGCCATCTGCCGCGCGAAGCGTGGCGCGTTGCCCAAGGGCCATCCAATCGTTCGGATCTAACTGCAGGGCATGTAGCGTGTCTTCCCGGAATAACCGCATGGCCGCATCAACATCGTCAACAAAATTAAGGGTTCCAGCGACGGAGTAGGAGAGGCCTAGTTGGCTCCAAGCTCGTGCGAATTCCGGATCAAGGCGCACTGATTTTTCCAGGTACGCAATCCCGGCTAATACGCCGTCCTTTGTGACTTGTTGCGTACTATCTGTGCCAAGCAGATAGAGATCGTAGGCGTCAAGGTTTGCGGGCGGCTTTCTGCGCGCCATGGCGCGGCCAATTCGAGCTATCTCGCCGTAATAAGACGAGGCAATGCTCCCCACGACCCGAGCAGTGATCTCATCCTGCACCGCGAAGAGATCATCGGTGGAGCGGTCATACCGCTCAGCCCACATGTGGGCGCCAGAAACCGCGTCTATAAGCTGGGCGGTGACCCTCAAACGGTTGTCTCGAGTTTGAACACTGCCCTCAAGCACATAACGAACGCCAAGTTCTCGGCCGACCTGCCTCACGTCAGGACTCTTATCTTTTTAGGCAAAGCTGGAATTCCGAGCGGTGACAAAGATCTCCGGATAGCGGGCCAGATCAGTGATGATGTCCTCGCTCAGGCCAGCGGCCAGCCGCCCCCACCGAGCATCGCCATCGAGGTTGTCGAAGGCGAGAACCGCGACCGTACGCTTCGAGTTTAACTGATCGACTGGCCAAAGTGCCCAGCTGGTGCCTATCAAGAGTAGCACGACCAGAAGAGCGGCCGCCCATCGAGCGCGGGCAAAATGCGGCCGAAAACGCAGACGCCACGGCTGTCCAGTACCCGGCAGTCGCACCCGATAGGTACGAACGGGCCGGGCGATGTTCTTCACGTGCTGCTCCCCCGCGTAGTCGATTGGAACGTCGAGTTTCCCTTGCAATTGGTCAAAGGCTGTGCCTGAAAGCAATATACTGCCTGGCTCGCACAACTGCTCCAGTCTGGCCGCCACATTAACGCCATCGCTGAACAAATCGTCTCCCTCCGCGACCACGTCTCCGAGATTGACTCCTATTCGGAATACAATTTGGTGATCCGACGGGACTTCAAGCTGATGAGTGGCGATGGCCTTTTGCATTGCGACGGCGCAGGCGACGGCCTCCACTACCGAGCCAAACTCGAGGATCGCGCCATCACCCATAAGCTTAACGATGTGGCCGCTATACTCAGACAGCAGCGGGTCAAACACGCCACGGCGGAGGTCCTTGATCGCAGTCAATGTGGCCGTCTCGTTGGCCTCCATCAAACGCGAGTATCCGACAATGTCGGCAGCCACTATCGCCACCAGACGACGATGCGCTTGCTCTCCCATCCAACACCCCTATTCCGGCGGCCATTATATCCGATACGGATGTGCCAACACCACAGTGCCAACTGTGCTAAGAAAGTTTGTATTATACGCCTATTGGACCGCGCGGACGATAGCGGGGGGATAGAGGTCTGCTGAGCCTCGTTCGCGTCGAGCCATATAAACCACGCCCATGTCTGGCTCACTTGGCCTTTTCCGCCACGGCAAAGAAAAGAGCCGGTGGCCGCTTTGCGCCAAGATTGGACCCTCAATGATTGCCCGCCGTACGCCAACGCCGGAGTTTCGTTCCACGGATAATTGCGCTTCTTTCAGAAGAGAACGCTGAAATAGATAGGTGATTTCATGTGTGTGCTATAAAATCCACCTGATGGCTCGATCCGGAAGAAGGCACAACTTTTTATCATTATGTTGGCAAATCAATGGAACAGAGACTAGCCGCAATCCTAGCAGCCGATATGGCAGGCTATAGCCGGCTAATGGAGGCCGACGAGGCAGGCACGATCGCCCGCCTCAAAACGCACCGGATAGAATTGATCGATCCCTCCATCGCGAAGAACAAGGGCCGGATCATCAAAACGACGGGCGACGGCATGCTCGTGGAGTTCCAGAGCGTAACTGATGCAGTAAAGTGCGCCGTGGAGATCCAGCAGCGCATGCAGCGGCGCAATTCGGACGTGCCGCAGGATCGGCGGATCGAATTCAGGATCGGTATCAATCTTGGCGACATTATTTTCGAAGACGGCGACATTTTTGGCGACGGTGTGAATATTGCTTCTCGAATTGAACAACTTGCCGACGTAGGCGGTATCTGTGTCACCGGCGCGGTGGCAACACAAATCGCCGATCGTCTCGAAGTCTCCATCGAGGATCTGGGCGAGAAAACGCTTAAAAATATAAGCCGTCCCGTTCGTCTGTTTCGTATCGGACTTGAGCACTCTGCCTTACCCGCTCAGCCGGGGGACTTCGATCCGAAGCGATCTGTCTCCAAACCCTCGATAGTGGTCCTGCCCTTCAACAATATGAGCGGTGACCCCGATCAAGAGTTTTTCGCGGACGGTCTTACCGAAGACATCCTCACGGAATTGTCTCGCCGCCACGAGCTGTTCGTCATCTCACGCAACTCCAGTTTCGTTTACAAGAACCGAGCCGTAAATGTGCGCGAAGTCGCGGAAAAACTCGGAGCTCAATACCTGGTGGAGGGAAGCGTCCGAAAAATCGGCGATAGGGTGCGCGTAACGGTCCAGCTCATCGACGCGGCCAATGCTGCTCATATCTGGGCGGATAAATACGACCGTAGGCTGGACGACATATTTGCGATCCAGGATGAAATAACAGCTGCGATAGCAGCAACCTTACCCGGGCGCGTTGAAGCCGCCCAGCGCGACCAGCTAGGGCGGACGAAACCTGCGAACATGGCCGCATACGAGTGCGCGCTCGCCGCCAAGGTGCTGCATCACAGAGGCACAGTTGCCGACAATACGCAGGCGCAGTCCCTGATAGACCGGGCAGTTGCTCTCGACCCAGGTTATGCGCATGCCCATGCTTGGAGGGCGTGTATTCTCGGCCAGGCCTGGGTCCACAGCTGGTGCGAAGACAGGGATGCTGTCTGGAGCGAAATCGTTGCTGCGCTGGATCGGGCTTTGGCGTTGGATGACAACGATGCCGACGTGCATCGCATTCTGGCCGCCGTGAGTGTGAACAATAACGCGCTGACCACAGCCCGTTATCACCAGGAGCGTGCCCTTTCCCTCAATCCCAACTACGACCTTGTGGTGGTTCAGCAAGGGGAACTGTTGACGTGGTTGGGACGGCCTGAAGAGGGAATCGAATGGATCCGCAAGGCAATGCGGCTGAATCCACATCACCCCGAAAGATTTTGGAGTCATCTTGGAAAAGCACACTTCGCTGCGCATCAGTATGGCGAAGCGATCGAGGCATTCATGCACCTGTCCGTCCTGGATGAGGTCCAGCACGCATTCGTCGCGGCATGTTACGGCTGGCTTGGCGATGAAATCGCAGCTACGGCTCATATGAAGGAGGTCAGAACGCTTCTCCCCGAATTCGCCGTCGAATCCTTCCTCGCCACATTGCACTACGCTCAGCAATCCGACGTGGATCACCTCCGCGAGGGACTTGTCAAAGCGAGAGGGGACGACGGTTTTCCTACAGCGAACGATTTTTGAAAGGGTACCATTTGAGCCTCCAATTTTGATGGGAAGGATTATCTCTCTGCGTTGCCGATCGATCGCCCCAACGCTATATTGTCCGTGCCGGAAAAGGCATGATTTGATGTGGTTGGCCCTGCCTCGTGCATGAGTTCTCCACGACGAACAGCGGACGCTGCTCCAGCGTCCCATTGTTCGTCCGTGTGGTTCTGACAAACGATGAACCGCTCCGGTGAAAGCGAGAGTCCGCATTGGGCCAATTGCAGTCATTCATTAATGTCCGCCTTTGCGCCAATAGCGGACGCCCATCTAGTATATTCCCTCCCAATATCGAACCGCTGCACTTCGAGATTTTATGATCTTGCTTGCGGCTGGACATCGGACATTCGCCAGAAAGGCGTTTGATTTCGATGAGTTGGCCAAGGGGATCGCCAGCCTTTACTCTGTCGCGGATGAGCGCAACAAGTCCGCCTAACAGCTGGCCGTGCGATGCAGATAGCCATCGCCGGCAAGATCGACAAAGTGCGATGATGTCGACACGGTATCGACATTTAAACCGTTGCCAGACAGATCGAGCAGAACCGGTGCAGATCTAATTCCCTTTCCGCCCATTCTGCTCGTACGGTTTGCATCGGGATAATCACCGCTATAACCTCCCTTGGTACCGGCACTCATAGCCCCACCGTAACTCCTCGTCCCCCGAAGCAGCATGGTCGCTACCAATCCGCTAGCGCGTCCATTCTTGCTATTGCGTGGCCCACTCGGGCTTCTGCCTGGACCGGCGCCAGCACCAGGGACGGTCGCCACCGGAATGCTCGACTGCACAGAAATTGAGCAAAATCGAATGTGCTCAAAAAACACCTTGACGAAGTTCTAAAAATGACTTCGACTGAACCAATATCACTATTGGTTCGAACCATTACCCACATGGCAACTAATCAGTCCCAAGAAAATTCAAACTATGCGCTTGAGCGCCTGCGCGGTCTCTTGGCGTCCGATCGAGCCAATAGTGATGGAAAATTACCCACCGAACGGGCGCTGGCGCTCATGTTCAGGGTGAGCCGCCGTTCTATACGGCGTGCGCTGGAAGTATTGGCAGCCGAGGGTCAAATCTGGCGTCGCCAAGGCTCAGGCACCTATGCCGGCCGCCAGCAGGATGACTGGGCCGATCACGTCGAAACTATCGTTGCCGGTACCAATTTCATGGAGATCATGGAGGTCCGCCTCAGGATAGAGCCGCAGCTGGCACAACTTGCAGCAATGCGCGCCAAGAAGGATGAGATAACCCGCATGCGGGAACTCGCGCTGAAGATACGCGAAAGCGACGACTCCGATTCGCGTGAGCTGTGGGACGGCGCCCTGCATCGGCAAATCGCCCAGAGTGCCGGTAACCAGTTTTTTCTGACGATCTTCGATGTGATCAACAGAGTTCGCCAGGACGAGGCCTGGCGGCTTATTCGCGAAAAAGCGCGCAGCGCCAACGACACCCTGTCGGTCTCTCACGCTCAACACGCAACGCTCATCGATGCAATCGCTGCACATGATCCAGCAAAAGCAGGCGAAGCCATGCGTCAGCATCTTCTGATGCTGCAAGAACGATTGATCCGCCAGACGTCAATGGACACCGCGGGAAAGGGTGTTCTCAGCGACGCATCATAGGAACGCGCTTTCAACAGCGCCGTCACCAAAAGACCGAGAAAATAATCGGCATTCAATGTGGAACAAACGAGCGCATGCAACCGCTCATAATGAGGAGTTTAACGTATGAAAACGGCAAGATTTATTGCGACGCTTGTGGTGGGAGCGATTTTGGCGTTTCCAGCCTTTGCTACCGAGTTGAAAATCGGTCTCCAGGATGATGCCGATGTCCTTGACCCGGCCCAGTCAAGAACCTTCGTTGGCCGCATCGTTTATACAGCGCTCTGCGACAAGCTCGTCGACGTGAACCAGAAGCTCGATATCGTGCCGCAGCTTGCGACTGACTGGAAATGGTCGGAAGACGGTACGGAACTTGTCATGGACCTTCGCCAGGGCGTGACATTCCATGACGGCACGCCGTTCAACGCGGCAGCTGTCGTTGCCAATATCGAACGTTCGAAAACACTGCCTGAATCCCGGCGCAAGAGCGAACTGACCTCCGTTAAGACGGTCGAGGCGATCGGTGATTATCAGGTCAGGTTCACGCTAAACAGTCCGGACGTGACGCTTCTCGCCCAGCTTTCCGATCGCGCCGGGATGATGGTTTCGCCAAAAGCCGCCGCGGAAATGGGTGCGAATTTCGGCAACAAGCCGATATGTTCCGGGCCGTTCAAGTTTGTCGAACGCGTCCAGCAGGATCGCATCGTTCTTGAGAAGTTCCCGCAATACTGGAACGCCGCCAACATCTTCATCGACAAGGTAACCTTCCTGCCAATTCCCGATACGACTGTTCGCCTCGCCAACCTCCAGTCGGGCGATCTGGACATGCTGGAACGGCTGGCCGCAAGTGACGCTGCTGCAGTCAAGAGCGACGCCGGCCTCACCTACGCCGACACGGTCGGCATCGGCTACATGGCTCTTTACGCCAATATTGCCAACGGTCCGCGTGGGGATAATCCCTTCGGCAAGGACAAGAGGCTGCGGCAGGCATTTTCGCTCGCCATCGACCGTGATGCCGTCAACCAGGTTGTATACGAAGGCACCTCGGTCGCTGGCAACCAGCCCTATGCCCCTAACAGCCCCTGGTTCGACAAGGATATACCTGTGCCAGCTCGCGATCTCGAAAAAGCCAAGGCCTTGATGAAGGAAGCTGGGTACGAGAAACTCGACATCGAGCTTCAGGTACCGAACAACCCGGTTGCCATGCAGATGATGCAGATTATCCAGTCGATGGTCGCGGAAGCCGGTTTCAATGTCACGCTGAAGGCAACGGAATTCGCTACGCTATTGTCGGAGCAGACCGCAGGCAACTACCAGCTCAGCCGTTCCGACTGGTCCGGCCGTGTCGATCCCGATGGCAACCTGCATCAGTTCGTCACCTGCAAGGGCGGCATCAATGATGTGAAATATTGCAATCCGGAAGTAGACACTCTTCTGAATGATGCCCGCAAATCAACTGACAATGCGGTGCGCAAGCAAAAGTACGACGCGGCGGCGAAGATTTTGAATGACGATATGCCGGTCATTTATCTCGGCCATCAGTCCTACATCTGGGCGTTCAGGAAGGGCGTGACAGGCTTCGTGCCCTATCCGGACGGGATGATCCGCCTGCAGGGCGTGAAGAAGAGCGGCTAGTCAAATCGGTACCGCGAGGCTGCAGTGTCTTGCAGCCTCGCTTGAATGCCGATCAACACGTCAGGATTGCAAGCCATGTACACTTACATCGGAAAGCGGCTGTTGCTCGCCATACCGACCTTGATCATCATATCGATCTTTGCGTTCTCCCTGCAAAAGCTTCTGCCAGGCGATCCAATCCTGGCGATGGCGGGTGAGGAGCGGGACCCGCAGGTGATCGAATTCCTGCGTGACAAGTATCGTCTGAACGATCCAGTGGTCTATCAGTATTTCTATTGGGTTGGCGCAGTGGTCCAGGGTGATTTCGGCATTTCGCTGCGGACCAACCAGCCGGTGCTTTCATTGATTGCGGAAAAGCTTCCGGTCACGATCCAGCTTGCGATCATGGCAATGACATTCGCGCTCGCCATCGGCGTTCCCATCGGCATCCTGGCGGCCGTCAAGAAGAACACATGGATCGATTATCTAGCCAATATCGTTGCGCTGTCAGGGCTATCGGTACCGAATTTCTGGATGGGGATCATGCTCATCCTTCTTGTCTCCGTCAAACTGGGTTGGCTTCCTGCCTCGGGTTATGAGCCGTTTTTCGACAATCCGGTACGGTCCCTGCAAACAATGATCATGCCGGCCTTCGTTCTAGGGTTGGCGCTTGCGGCAACCCTGATGCGGCACACGCGGTCATCCATGCTCAGCGTATTGCGTTCCGACTACATTCGCACGGCGAGAGCCAAGGGCGTTTCGGAAAAGGCAGTCATCCTGCAGCACAGTTTTCGCAATGCGCTTCTGCCGATCGTCACGCTCACCGCCCTCCTCTTCGGAGAGCTGCTTGCAGGCGCGGTCCTTACGGAGCAAATTTTTACCATTCCCGGCTTTGGCAAGCTCATCGTCGATGCTGTTTTCAACCGCGATTATGCGGTGGTCCAGGGCGTTGTTCTGTGTACGGCGATGGGCTTCATCCTGATGAACCTCGTCGCTGATGTGCTCTACGTCCTGCTCAATCCCAGAATGAGGGCTGCGCTATGACGATGCTGCAACAAACCCTGCAGATAGCCCCCCAGCAGGTGCGTTCCGGGAATCGTGCCTGGAGAAAGCTCAAGGCCAACAAAAGCGCCGTTGTGGGGCTCGTCATCATTATCTTTTTCGTGACTCTTGCCGTCATTGCGCCACTGCTGCCTATCGCCGATCCCATGGCCACAAGCTGGTCGGCAATCCGCAAGGCGCCATCGGCGGCACATTGGCTGGGGACGGATGACATCGGCCGCGACATTCTCTCCCGCATGATCTGGGGTGCCCGGGCATCGCTGATGGCAGGCGTCTTCTCGGTCAGTATCGCAGTGGCCATTGGCGTTCCTCTCGGCCTGATATCCGGCTATTTCGGTGGGTGGGTCGATATGATCATTTCCCGCGTCACCGAGGCCTTCCTCGCTATGCCATTTCTCATTATGGCGATCGCGCTCGCTGCCTTTCTTGGGCCAAGCCTGTTCAATGCGATGATTGCAATCGGTCTGTCGGCGATGCCGCTTTTCGTGCGTTTGACCCGCGGTCAGGTCCTCAGCGTGAAGACAGAAGATTATGTGGAGGGCGCCCGGTCCATCGGTCTCGGTCACTACCAGATCATTACACGTTACATCCTGCCGAATGTCTTCTCACCGCTTCTGGTTCAGGCAAGCCTGACAATCGCGACCGCGATCATCGCCGAGGCCAGCCTGTCGTTTCTAGGCCTAGGGCAGCAACCCCCTGCTCCGAGCTGGGGCTCGATGCTCAACGTGGCCAAAAACTTCCTGTCGCAAGCCCCATGGATGGCAATGTGGCCGGGTGCGGCAATCTTTCTGGTCGTTATCGGCTTCAATCTTCTTGGTGATGGTTTGCGCGACGCCCTCGATCCGCGCGAAGCATGAATATTCGAAAAGGAAACTTCCTATGACTGCATTTACGACTCGGCCCGAAATCCTGGGGACATTCGGCGTCGTCACCTCAACGCACTGGATCGCTTCCGCCGTCGGGATGAGTATCCTGGAAAAGGGCGGCAACGCATTCGATGCTGCCGTTGCGACAGGTTTCACACTCCAGATCGTCGAACCGCATTTGAATGGTCCCGGTGGCGACATGCCGGCCATCATCTATTCGAAGAAAAAGGACAAGGTCGAGGTTATTTGCGCGCAGGGACCGGCCCCCGCGGGTGCTACGATCGACCACTACAAGGGTGAAGGACTTGACCTCATCCCCGGTGATGGCCTGTTGGCCACTGTTATTCCCGGATCATTCGACGGCTGGATGCTCATGCTCCGCGACTATGGCACGCTTTCCGTCCGCGATGTTCTTGAGCCGGCTATCCACTATGCCGCAAACGGTCACCCCGTTCTTCCGCGTGTGGCGGCCACCATCCATGGATTGAGCGAGTTCTTTCGCAAGGAGTGGCCGACATCCTTTAAAACCTGGTTGCCTGGCGGCAGTGCACCCGAGCCTTATTCCAATTTCAGGAATCCGGTCCTTGCCGAAACCTGGAAGCGCATTATTGCCGAAGCCGAAACCAGGAAAAATCGCGAAGACCAGATCGACGCGGCGCGCAATGCCTTCTATCGCGGTTTCGTTGCCGAAAAGATTGCCGATTACCTGAAAAACGCCGAGGTCATGGATGCAAGCGGCAATCGGCACAAGGCCGTGCTCATGGCCGATGACATGGCGAACTGGAAGGCGAGCGTCGAACAACCCCAAACTTACGACTATCACGGCTGGAATATTGCCAAGACAGGTCCCTGGGGCCAGGGGCCCGTACTCCTGCAGTCGCTCGCCCTTCTGAAGGATTTCGATCTCGCGTCCATGGATCCGAACGGCGCCGACTTCATCCATACGGTGATAGAAGCCATGAAGCTCGGATATGCCGACCGGGAAGTCTACTACGGCGACCCGGCTTTCTGTGAGGTTCCGATGCGGCATCTCCTGTCCGACACTTACAACGATGAGCGCCGAAAGCTGATATCCGCTGAGGCTTCAATGGAGCTTCGGCCTGGCACAATCGCGGGCTTCGAAACGCAATATGATCTGACTACGGCTATGCTGGGTGGCATGAATTCGACGAAAGGACCCGTCTACGAGCCGACGATGGCGCATCTATCGGAAAAGCGGGGCGATACGGTCCATATCGATGTCATCGACCGCGAGGGGAACATGGTGTCCGTCACGCCGTCCGGCGGCTGGTTGCAATCGTCGCCCACTATTCCCGGCCTCGGCTTCTGCCTCAACTCCCGCGCCCAGATGTTTTGGCTGAGCGAGGGTCTGCCGACGTCGCTTGCTCCGGGAAAGCGACCGCGCACCACCCTCACCCCGACGATTGCGCTCTTTGAGGGCCGACCAGCCATGGCATTTGGCACGCCCGGTGGCGACCAGCAGGATCAATGGCAGCTTCCGTTCTTCCTGCGCCATGTCCACCACGGAATGAACCTTCAGGCGGCGATCGACCAGCCGCTGTTCCATACGACACATTTTCCCAGCAGCTTCTATCCCCGTACCAGTCAGCCGGGCAACATTACCGTTGAGGCCGGTGTCGGAGCGGACGTACTCGATGCACTGCGCCAGAAGGGTCACGAAATCACTGTGGCCGATCCCTGGACGGTGGGGCGTGTGACCGCCGCCAAGCGCGATGCAGACGGTTTATTACGCGCTGCAGCTACACCCAGATTGATGCAAGCCTATGCAGTAGGACGGTAGCCGACGATGACGAACACCTTAACAGCCACCGTGCCGGAAAATACTACCAACGTTGCCAGGCCCAAGCCTGTCCTGTCAGTTGAAGGACTGACCACGTCGTTCAGCGTTGATGGTGATTGGAAAAACGTAGTGCGCAACGTGTCGTTTGACGTCATGCCCGGCGAGACTGTTGCCATCGTCGGCGAATCCGGTTCCGGCAAGAGCGTCACCTCACTCTCCATCATGCGGCTCCTCGCCAAGGGTACGAGCCGCATCAATGGCAAGATCCTGCTGAACGGCAAGGATCTTCTGTCGCTCACGGACAAGCAGATGCGCGATGTGCGCGGCAATGACGCGTCGATGATCTTTCAGGAACCGATGACCAGTCTCAACCCGATTTTCACTATCGGACGGCAGATATCGGAAGCTTTGACCTGCCACAGCAATCTGTCGCAGGCCGACGCACGGACCGAGACGATACGGCTCCTGGAAAAAGTGCGCATCTCCAACGCCTCATCACGGTTCGACGAGTATCCGCACCAGTTTTCCGGCGGTATGCGCCAGCGTGTGATGATCGCCATGGCCCTCGCCAGCCGGCCAAAACTTCTCATTGCCGATGAGCCTACAACTGCACTGGATGTGACAATTCAGGGCCAGATTCTCGATCTGATTAAGGTTTTGCAGGAAGAGGAAGGCATGGCCGTTCTCTTCATCACCCATGATATGGGCGTGGTCGCGGAGATTTCCGACCGCACAATCGTTATGTATCGCGGTGAGGCAATCGAGAGCGGCCCGACCGACGATATCTTCCATCGCGGCAAACACCCGTATACGCGCGCCCTGCTTTCCGCTGTGCCGCGATTGGGTTCGATGAAGGACAGCCGTTGGCCGCTGCGGTTTCCGATCGTCGATGTTACCACCGGCGAATCCACCGTCCCGACCGAAGTCGCTGATACAGTTGACAAGCGCAAGACACCCATCCTTGAAGTCAAGAACCTCACAACCCGCTTCGATATCCGCGCCGGTCTGTTCGGGCGCAAGTCCGGCGCCATCCACGCGGTGGAAAACGTCTCTTTCGATCTGTTCCAGGGTGAAACGCTCGCCCTGGTTGGCGAGTCCGGTTGCG
Source organism: Phyllobacterium sp. P5_D12 (assembly GCF_054049495.1). NCBI lineage: Bacteria > Pseudomonadati > Pseudomonadota > Alphaproteobacteria > Hyphomicrobiales > Phyllobacteriaceae > Phyllobacterium > Phyllobacterium sp. P5_D12. The sequence goes on from NZ_JBFUMG010000036.1 coordinate 13,530, forward strand.
GAAAATCCACCACCGGCCGATCGATCACCCGGCTTGTGCAACCTGACAGCGGCGAGGTTTACCTCGACGGCTACAATGTTCTTACTCTGGACCCGGGAGGCCTGCGCAATATGCGCAAGAGCATCCAGATGATCTTCCAGGACCCTTTCGCCAGCCTCAATCCACGCATGAGTGTCGGCGCGACGATCGCCGAACCATTTATTGCTCACAGACTCGGAACCAAGAAACAAGCGCAGGACAAAACCGTCGACCTGCTCGAACGTGTCGGTTTGACCGCGGATATGATGAAACGCTATCCGCATGAGTTCTCCGGTGGCCAACGTCAACGTATCGCCATCGCGCGTGCGCTCGCTCTTGATCCAAAGGTTATCGTTGCGGATGAATCCGTGTCGGCACTCGACGTTTCTATCAAGGCGCAGGTGGTCAATCTGCTGCTCGATCTGCAACAGAGCTTCAATCTGGCATTCCTGTTCATTTCCCACGATATGGCGGTGGTCGAACGAGTGAGCCACCGGGTCGCCGTCATGTACCTTGGCGAAATCGTTGAAATTGGCCCGCGCGCCGCGGTGTTCGAGAATCCCCAGCACGACTACACGAAAAAGCTGATGGCTGCGGTGCCCGTGCCCGATCCCGCGCGCCGCGCGATCAAGCGCGACGTTGCGACCGATGAACTGAAAAACCCTGTTCGGTCCGTCGACTATTTGCCGCCGGTCCGCAAATATTGTGAGGTGTCGAATGGACACCTCGTTCAAGTCGGGTGACGAAAAGTAAGTTGATAGCCAACTAATCGGAATTGTCTGCTTCAAGGCCGGCCACGATAGCGTCGTTATCTCGTGTTTTGAAAGTTGGGCATACAACCCAATTCTTCAAAACAGCGGCTATCAGCAAATCCTGCGCTCCAAATGCCGCGCAAGCGGCTTCGTTCAATCCTAATTGTCCCCACACTCTAGAGTGAATTCAGATTATCTTGCGGGCACGCGGATCGGGAATGGGAACGGCTGCCATCAGCGCGCGGGTGTATTGGTCCTTTGGCGATTCGAAAACCTCGCGCCGCGTGCCCATCTCGACTATCCGGCCTGCTCTCATGACGGCGACATTATGCGACATACGCTCAATCACGGCCATGTCATGCGAGATGAAGAGGTAGGCCAATCCCATCGTTTCCTGCAATTCGAGCATCAGATCGAGAACGCGAGCCCGCACCGAAACATCGAGCGCGGCCACGCTCTCGTCTGCAACGATGAGCTTTGGCTCCAAGGCAAGAGCGCGCGCAATACAGATGCGCTGGCGCTGACCGCCGGAAAACTCGTGTGGATAGCGGCTGGCGGCGTCAGCCTGCAGGCCGACACGGCGGAGCAGTTCGGCGATACGATCGTCTCGCTCGCCTTTGTTGGCGAGACCGTGAATGATCAGTGGTTCCGCTATCGCAGCGCCCACAGCCATACGCGGGTCCAGCGAAGCATAAGGGTCCTGAAAGATCATCTGCGCCGAGCGCCGGATGGGCTGCATCTGGCGTGCGCTCAGCCCGCCAATATTCTTTTCATCGATCACCACATCACCCGTGAATGGGATCAGGCCGAGCACGGCCTTGCCGGTCGTTGATTTGCCCGAGCCGCTTTCACCAACAAGACCGAGCGTTTCGCCCGGTCGAAGCTCGAATGATACGTCTGTAACAGCGGAAACAGGTGGCTTGCCCTTGAACAGCCAACGCGTCGGACTTCCATAAGTAACGTTGAGATTGCGCACAAGGAGGACTGGCGAACGGTCTGGCACCTTCCCGCGCGCAACTTCAGAACCGACGCGAGGTGGTCCGTCCGTCCCCGCATAGGCACCAAGGCGAGGGACGGCGGCAAGCAACTGTCGCGTGTAGAGCTCCGTCGGACGCTCGAAGACCGTCAAGGCACTGCCTTGTTCAATGATCCGCCCGTTCTGCATGATCGCAACACGGTCAGCCATCTCGGCGACCACGCCCATATCGTGGGTGATCAGGATGATCGACGCCCCGAATTCCCGCTTCAATTCCCGCATCAGTTTGAGGATCTGCGCCTGTACGGTGACATCGAGCGCTGTCGTCGGCTCGTCGGCAATCAGGACCTTCGGTCTGCATGAAAGAGCCATCGCTATCATGACCCTTTGGCGCATGCCACCGGAGAGTTCGTGCGGATATTGCGTCAGACGGCGGCCGGGCTCGGTGATGTGGACTGCGTCGAGCATTTGCCTGGCTATCGTTTCAGCCTTGCCGCCTTCGGTTGCCTGATGCTCACGGATCGCTTCGATGAGTTGTGTTCCGATTGAAAGCACAGGATTGAGCGACGTCATCGGTTCCTGAAAAACCATGGCTATATCGCCGCCGCGTACGCTCCGCATTGCACGATTGGATAGCTTGGTCAGCTCGCGATCGCCGAGCTTGATGCTGCCTGATGCAATCTGCAGCGATGCCTTGGGTAATAGTTGCATGATTGACAGCGACGTTACGGATTTGCCAGATCCCGACTCCCCGGCGATACACAAGGTCTCGCCGAGATTGAGATTAAAGCTAACGTCCTCAAGAACACGCCTCCTGCCTTCCGGCGTGCGGGCGTCCACACACAGATCACATACTGACAGAACTGGCACGGATGCTGGTGTAACCAGTTTCACGCGAACACGATCCTCGGGAAGTAGAACGAAACCACCCAGTTGGGCGCGTCAACGATCTCGCTGATCCGCAGATCGCCACAGACCGAGCAGAGCAGGTAGGCATCGATCGGGCTCATACCGTGCTCAGCCCCGAGCAGATCGATCATACGCATAAGGCTTTCGCGGGCGCCTGTCATAAGATCAGGCCCAACACCTGTCGTCACTTCATAGCCCGCACCATCGAGATGGCGGGTGACCGGCTCTGTCGTCGTAAACCTTGGACTTTTCAGCCGGGCGTCCTTAACGAGTTCGATAGTGGCTTCGACCTCCATCTGGCTTTCGATGGCCGTTCCGCAAACTTCGCCATCGCCTTGCGCCGCATGTGTGTCGCCAATGGAAAATAGCGCGCCTTCGACTTCCACCGGAAGATAAAGCGTTACGCCCGCCGTCAGATCCCGGATATCCATATTGCCACCGACCTGCCGCGGTGGCACTACCGAGTGCAATCCCGGTTCCGCAGGAGCAACACCGATTGTACCGGCAAAGGGCTTCAGGGGAACGCGTCCGCCCGGACCATAAAGCGAAGGTGTCATGGTGACGGGGTCATAAGTCCACATATGCAAAGCCGGTTCTGCAAACTGATCCGCAAGCAGACCGAATCCTGGAATATTAGCCGTCCAGCCGACGCCTGAAGGCACGAAGCGGCGAAGTGTGACCTTCAGCGCATCACCGGGTTTGGCACCCTCCACGTAGACTGGGCCCGTAACAGGATTGATCTTGCCGAAGTCGAGATTGGAAAGGGTTTCAAGCGTCGCACCCTTGCCGAGTTGTCCACCGGAGGAATCCAGACATTCGAAATGGATTGTCTCGCCGGCCTTGGCGACAAGAGCAGGCTCGAAGTCGCGGTTCCAGCCGAAATGATGTCTCGCACGATGGATGGTGTGGGTGCAGGCAACGCACATGGCAGCTCTCCAGAAAATTGAATATCATTCCCCGGGACTTTTTACGCCCCGGGGATCACACGAAGGCGATTACTGCTTCACGTAGATGGCGTCGTAGTTGATGACGCGGGTTGGATCGATATAGATATTGTCGGCACCGCCCATGCGCAGCGACTTGGCAACGACGCGGCGCTCGTTGATAAGCGGAATCCATGGAGCATCGGCCATGATGTCTATGAATATCTTGCCCCATGTGGCTGAGCGTTCGGCCACCTTAGCCGGATCAGACATCGAATCCGCAGCAACCGCCCGCTTGTCGATATCCTGATTGCAATACCAAGACCAATTCCAGCCACCGGCTACAGCGCCGGAGCAGCCGAGGATTGGTCCGTAGAAATTCGACGGGTCCGGAAAGTCTGCGATCCAGGCCATGCCGCCAGACCAGATCATGGGTGCTTCACCCTCGGTCCCGCCTGCAGCGATAACGTTCGCTTGCGCCAGCGCGCGAACTTCCGCCTTCACGCCGACAGCCGCCAAATCTTGCTGAATCGCCTGCGCTATACGCGGCTGTGGATCCGTGTTGGTGGAGTAGAGCACGGTTTCGAAACCGGTTGGGAACCCTGCCTCCGCCAGCAGCGCTTTGGCCTTTTCAACATCATAGGCATAGCCGGTAAAGCTCTTGTCATAGCCCGGCATTAGTGGCGGAAGCGGCTGGTTCGCCGCCGTCGCACGGCCGTTCAGGATACGCGTGATGCGATCCTTGTTGATTGCCATGTTGAGCGCTTGGCGAACCTTAAGATTGTCGAGGGGCTTCACCTTCGTGTTCAACGTAATGTAGCCGGTTTGAAGTTGTTGGCCATCGACGATCATCTTCGGACCATCGGCAGAGTTCTTGATCTCGAGAAACTTTGCGGGAGGTATGCCATCGCCGGCGATATCGACTTCGCCCTTTTGCAGCCGTAGCAGTGCCACAAGCGGCTCTTGACCCACTTCGACCGTAAACTTGTCGATGTGCGGCATGTCCTTGACGAAATAATCCGGATTGCGTTCAAAGACGAGGTGCTGACCAATTGTCCAATCCCTAAGAATAAAGGTACCAGAACCGACCGGCTTCTTGCCAAAGTCGCCACCCGCTGCCTCGACTGCTTCGTGCGGAACAACGGAAGCAAAATTGATTGCAAGGACGTGAAGGAAGGTCGCGTCAGGACGGGACAGGTGGAAGATGACAGTCGAGTCGTCCGGCGCCGCAATACCTTCCAATATGGTCGTCTTGCCACCCGTGACGTCTTCATACCCCTTGATCGACCCGAAGAAGCCAGCGCCGGGTCCTTGTGTCTTTGGATTTACAGCCCGCTCGATTGAATATTTCACGTCAGAGGCCACGACTTCGCGCCCGTTTGTAAATTTCACGCCCTTGCGCAGCTTGAATGTGTAAGTGAGGCCATCATCCGAAACCCCGAACGTCTCGGCGAGCGATGGAATCAGATTGGCCGTCCCTGGTTCATAGTCCATCAGCCGGGAATAAAGGCTCTTGATCATCGACCAGTTGACCCAGTCGTAACCGATCGCTGGATCAAGGGTGGCGATGTCATCCTTATAGGTAACGATGATATCGCCGCCTTGTTGCGGCGTATCCTGTGCAAACGAAGGTAGTGGCGTGAGTGCCAGTACCGTCGCAATTGTTGTGTTTCTAAGCCAGCTTTTGAACATTTTGTTCCCCTTTTTGGTTGTTGGAATTCAGCGTGCGCGAATGCGCGGATCGATAAGCGGTGCAATAATGTCCGCCACGAGATTGCCGAGAACGATGGCGAGTGCCGAAA
>NZ_JBFUMG010000037.1:0-18815 GCF_054049495.1 Phyllobacterium sp. P5_D12
CGCTAGGACATAAAGACATTGGTAACTAATAGAAAAAATGCTAAGTATATTAACCAATGCCGAACGTAAAAAAACTAACATGGGTCAAAGATGAACTCACCTGCCTGAGGTCTGTGCGTGCAATTGTCCAATTTCCATACTTTTGACGCTATCCGATCGATGTTCGGTATGCGGGGTGCTATCAACCCGGCAGTAAAGCGTCGTGTCTATGCGGAGCAAATGGACGTTGCACTGAGGCTGGCGCCTTTTACGGTTCTGGTGGCAATGTGCGTTGTGTTTGTCGTCGCGTTCGTTTTCTGGGATCTCGGCCCCCGCCCCTATCTCGCCGGTGTGTCGATAATGGTCGCGCTCATGACTGCGGGCTCACTTTTCGCCTGCTGGCAATGGTACACAGTGCCCAAGGTCAAGGAGCTTGGCTTTGATGCGATCAAATACCTGATCATCATATCCGCGCTCTACGGCATCTGCCTTGCCAGCATTCCGCTGATGCTGTTTCTCGATGCCGATCCCTACCACCGGCTTTTGATCGCATGCACAGCAGCAGGTCTCATGGCAACCGGCATTGGCGTGGCAGTGGTACCTCTTGCTGCGATCGCCTATTCAGGCACAATCATCACCGGTTCGTTCTTTGCGCTTGCGTCGACTGGCGAAGATTTCTTTCTGTTCATCGCGATCCTGCTCGCCTTCTATGCGCTCTTCATTCTGTTCACCATTGTCCACATGAGCAATCTTATCGTTATGCGCACGCTGGACCAGATCAAGGTCGAACAGCAGAAGGAAGTTATCAGCCTGTTGCTGTATGACTTCGAAGAAAACGCCAGCGACTGGATTTGGGAAACCGACGCCGACCTGAAGCTCCAGCACACATCGCCGCGTCTGGCGCAGATTGCCGCAAAAACGACCAAAGAGCTGCAAGGCATGCCTTTTGCCCAATTGTTCAAGATCGATCAGTCCCATGCCGAAGAGGCAGTCAAGGTTGGTTCGATCTGGCAGGCCATCGAGAACCGCACGACATTCCGCAATCATATCCTACCCATCAACATCAAGGGGGAGACCCGTTGGTGGTCACTCACCGGCAAGGCGATTTTCGATAACGCGGGCCAGTTTGTCGGATACCGCGGCGTTGGCTCCGATGTGACCGCTGCAAAGCAGTCGGACGATCAACTGTCCTATCTTGCCCGCTACGATGTGCTGACCGATCTGCCAAACCGTACGCTGTTTACCGACCAGCTCTCGCAAGCCACCAAGGACCTTGAGAAAGGGCTGCGCAGTTTTGCTGTGTTCTGCATCGATCTTGATGAATTCAAGACGGTCAATGACAGTTTTGGTCACGGCATCGGCGACCAGTTGCTCAAACAGGTGGCGGACCGCCTGCGTGGCGCAGCCCCCGCAACCTATGTCGTTGCCCGCCTTTCCGGCGATGAATTCGCCATCCTGGCCCGTGGCGCCGACCAGACTGCTGCCACCGAACTCGCCGAGCAGCTCGTTCAAAGCATCGCACAACCCTTCTGGATTGACGGTATCCAGATCAACATTCACATCAGCGTCGGCATTGCAATTGCGCCGACCGACAGTGTCAACGACATCATGCGCTGCGCCGACCTGGCTCTCTACCGGACCAAGAACGAGGGCCGCAACAGTTTCCGTTTCTACGAGGTGGAAATGGATGCGCGTATCGAAGCCAAACGTGCGCTTGCCATGGACTTGCGTGGCGCTCTGGCACGGGACGAGTTCATCCTCCATTTCCAGCCCATCATTTCGGCGCAGACACTCAAGACGGTAGGGTTCGAGACGCTGCTGCGCTGGAAGCATCCGGTGCACGGCTTCATCTCACCGACTATCTTCATCCCGATTGCGGAAGAAACGGGTAATATCATTCCGCTCGGCGAGTGGATCATCCAGGAAGCGTGCCGTATCGCCGTGTCGTGGCCGCAGGAAATCCACGTTGCAATCAATATCTCGGCGATCCAGTTCCGGCACTCCGACCTGGCGTCCATCGTTCGCGATGCCTTGACCAAGAACAAGCTCAAGCCAAATCGGCTGGAGCTGGAGATCACTGAATCCGTCTTCCTCGAGGCGAATGTCGCCGCGATTTCATTGTTGCGCCAGTTCCGCGCCATGGGAGTCAGCATCGCGCTGGACGATTTTGGCACCGGCTATTCCAGCTTGAGCTATTTGCGCAAGATGCCGTTCGACAAGATCAAGATCGACCAGTCCTTCGTGCGCGACCTTCCGCACAACCGGGGCAGCCTTGCAATCATTCGTGCAGTGATGGGCCTTGGGGCCAGCATGGGCATGAAGATCACTGCCGAAGGCGTCGAGACCCGTGAGCAACTTGCCTGCCTGCAGAAGGAGGGCTGTGATCAGGTACAGGGCTTCCTGTTCAGCCCGGCAGAGCCCGTCGAGAAGACTTTCGAGCTGCTCGCCTTCGATCGTGACCGATACCAGGTTGCCAGCTAGAGCCGTTCATACTGAATAGAAGCAGTTCTCTGTTCAGGCACGTAAGGCTCTAACGGTTCGCTGAGATCACGCCTGCCGCTTGGCAGCATCCTGAATATTTACTGGCCGGTAGTTCGCGGACAAACGCGAATCCTTCGGCCAATATGGCAGGAACCCTTTGATCACTTCCCCTGGAATATCCAGTGGATTGTAGTGGTCGCGGTCGACGAACATCAGTGACTGCTCGCCATGCCCCAGCAATCCTTGCGCGGCGCTGTGGATCTCATGCTGCAGCGTCACGAACTTCCGATTGTGGCGTGCAATCTTGATGCGCACCGTAATCTGCTCGAATTCTTTCGACTCGCGACGGTAATCATGGGTGAATGAGCGCGTGAGAATATAGAACCGCGTCGTTGCCAAGTCGAAATCGGGCATGCAGACGTTGAAGAACAATTCGCGTGCTTTGCCGACCCAACGCACGTAGTTGGCGAAATAGACGTTTCCGACGGAATTCGTATCATCATAAGTGGGAACAAGCTGCATGACGAACCACTCACCGTCGAATCCATGCGACGGCGAAACGTCGTCGCCTCCCGCGACGTTGGCAAGCGGTATGGGCGACATCATCCGGATAGGTTGATCGACTATCTCAACGGGAATGGCCTTCGAGGCCGGTCCGAACAGTTCGATGATGACAGGCAAAGCGCCTATCAAACCGATGAACGGAGAGATGAGCAGGAATCCTGGCACCGGCTGGATGTAGCCGATGATGAATATCAGCGACGAACCGCAACCGATCATAAAGCTGAGCACCGGATCGAACTTTGGCTTCGCACCGAGCGCCTCGCATACCAGGTTCGCCGAGGCACTGACGAACAGGGTTGCGAACGGCATCATGAAATACATCAGCGAAAAATTCGCGGGCACCGCCGTGAAGGCAATCCAGGCAGCGCCAAACAACAGCCAAAGTGGCGATGAAGCGACACCGTCCGGGATGAGAGCAAGCAAGGGACTGTTGCTGCGTAGATTTTTGCCCTTCAGGAACCACGATGTTGCGCAATAAAAGCTGTCCACGGTTGAAGCCAGAGCAATGACCGTCCAGATGACAAAGGCAACCGCCAGATATGGCTGGCCATTTTCCGCAGCAAGAACCGTAGCTGCCGAGACTGATCCCTGGGCGCTTGGAAGGCCATCGATGGACAGAATGCTGCCTATCGGGCCGACTGCCGAAGCGGTAAGCGCATTGAGGAACAAAAAGCCAAAGAACATCAGCGCGCCGACACCGTAGGCCATGCCAACATCGCCGCCTTCGCGTTTGATGGTAACCGCCCGCTGCCAATGCTGAATATCGAGCCATGGGCCAAGCAGAAACCCGATCAGCGTTGGCATAATCAAACCATAGAAGCGGCTATCGAACTTTTCTAGTGGCACACCTGGATAGTCTGATGTCTGCCGCAGTCCGATGAGCAGGACAATGCCCGCAGCCACCCCGACGATCGTATAGACGATATGCAATAGTTTGAGTTGCTGCAGCGACAGCGCATGACCGATAGCACATGCAAACAACAACAACAGCGCAACGCCGAGCGCTGAGCCTTCGCCCACGATCGGCTGCCAGAGATACGCGACGAACCCGAAGATCGTCACAACCAGCGCGGCCATCTGAAACAGCAGAAACACGCCGGCGTAGCGGCCTTCAATATCTTTGATGATCTGATCGGGCGGGCGCTTCGTGCGCCCGAGAATAAATCCAAACAGCCAGAGCCCGGCGACATTGGCTATGGCAAAACCAAAAAACCCCAGCCAACCATAGGTCAGAGTGACGTGGATGGAATAAAAGAAACCCAATCCCCACAGCCAGGATAAGCCTATTGTTGGCGCCCACAAAAGATTCCGCACGACCGTCATGACTATCCAGCTTTTCAAGAAACGCTGCTTTTACAGCACCCTACTTTAGTCGATGTTATTCGCGGAAATAAGTCAAATGTTCTGTTCTTAGACTGACATCAAGAGTTTAGCGTTTCGATAGTGTTGCGGAAACTTGGCGGCAGACGACGAGCAGATCATGAAACTTATCGGTAACGAATATACAACTCGTTCACCATTCTAGCGTGCAAAGGTGTCCAAACCGTTGCCTATCCGGCGACACGGGGACCGATCGTTTGAAGGCCGCGTTTCAATCATTGGCGCAAGCTGTCCACCAATGCCAAAACATCCTCTCCGAGAGCCCTATCCGCTTCCAGCTTGGGCGAAACTGCCCGAACGAGATCATAACTTTGTCTCGTTCCCCTGCCACAGCGGATTTCCGGCCTCAGATCTATGGCCTGCGCCGCGGCCAGCATCTCGCAGGCAACGAGCTGTCGCCACAAATCGACAATATCCGCACATTTTGCCACCACGAGCGGCGTCTGCGTCGCGTGGTCCTCGACTCCTTCGGAAACAGCAAGGAAATCGAGCAAGACTGGATTGGCCTTGTGGCGGATGGCACCAACGATCGCGGCTACTGTCTTCTGCAAAGGTACAAAACCGGCCGACGCTCCGCCGACTGGGCTCAGATACCGCGGCAGGCCATGACGCCCAGAGCCCGTGATTTGTATGAAGCGGGCAGCACTGGCCAGCGCCGCTTGTGCGATGGCGAGCCCAAGTGTTTCGAAAGCCAGCGCCAGCGACGGCGTGTGGAAATTTCCCGTCGAAAGTACTCGCTCTTCATCAATGATCACCAGCGGATTATCCGCGGCCGAATTGAGCTCGAGTTCGATCGCGTCTGTCGCGGCCCTCAAGGCATGGGCAAGTGCTCCTTGAATAGGAGCTACGCAACGCAGGCTGAGTGGATCCTGAATCGCTGTCCTTGCTTCCAGCAATGACGAGTCTTCAAGCAATGCCAAAAGCTTTTCCGCCTCTTCCACCTGACCCGCAGCGGGACGCGCAATCTGGATCGCAGGTGTCAGAATGTGTGGATTGCCGCCCAAGGCCTCGAAGCTCAGGGCAACCGCCCGACGCTGAAAACCCAGAAGCACAGCAGCGTCTGTCGCAACCAGCGCACCCCGTCCGACCGAAACCGCCGAGGCGTTGAGCAGAGACAAACCGTCCTTCGGGCCGAGCCTCGACGGCGCAAGACTCGCCTTTTTCAAAGCTTGAGCAGATGGGTAGACCTTACCTTGATATTCTGCAGAACCTTCGCCGATCAGAGTCGACGCCATAGCAGCCAGCAGCACGAGATCACCAGCTCCTATGGAGCCAATGGATGGGATAACGGGATGAATCTGTTTATTGAGCAACTCCAGCAAATCATTGAAAACTGACAGAGAAATTCCGGATCCCCCGACAGCTAGCATTGAAAGCCGCGTGGCCATGACCGCGCGGGTAACATCGCGCTCCAGGGACGGGCCAACACCCATGCCGCGCCCACGCACCAATTGCTGTTGGAATGCGCTGATATCCTCGGTCACCGATGTTTTCAAATTAGCGCCGAGCCCAGTATTCAGACCGTAGATTTGCTGTCCAGATGCTGCAGCTCTGTCGAGGATCGCCCGCGCCTTTTCCAGCCTGTCGTACACGGCGGGCTTAACTTCGACCGCCGCATTCCCGCGGGCGATCGCTGCGATATCAGCGATTGTGGTGGTCGCTCCACTGAAGACGACAGGGCTCATGCAAAGCGCAGCCGCTGGCCGATATTGGAGGCTTTGGCTTTCTCCAGCATGGCGTAACCAAGCGCGATATCACTTAGCGACAAGCCTCGATGCCAGAACAGGATTGTCTCATTTTCATTCTCACGTCCGGACTTGTGTCCGGCAATGATCTGGCCGAGCTCCGCATGCAAAGTCTGTTCCGATAGCTTGCCCGCCTCCACATGTGCGCGCAGGGATCCAAATTTTCCACCCTTGCATTGGCCCCAATCATCGACGACAAGTTTGTCCATAATGTCGGTCAACGACAGCTCCACAGCGCTCATCGTTCCGTAAGGCACGACGAACGCGCCGGGCTTGATCCATTCCGTTTTCAACATCGGCTGCGGCTCCGGCAGGCGTGACGCTTCAACGACGATGTCGGCGCCTTCAACACAGGAGCGCCAATCATCGGTGACGACGATCCGCTTGCCAAGATCATGGGAGAGCTTCTCGGCAAAGGCGTTGCGGCTCTCGGGGCGACGCGAATGCACGCGAATCTCATCGAAATTGTAGAGATGATCGAGGAGCCTCACGTTCCAATAGGCCGTGCCCCGCGCTCCGATATGGCCGAGGATTTTCGAATGCTTGCGCGCGAGATATTTTGCTCCAAGTGCTGTGACCGCGCCGGTGCGTATATCGGTGATGACCGTTGCATCAAGGATAGCCCGAGGCACACCGGTACGTGGATCGAACAGGTTGAGCACACCGAATTCTGACGGAAAGTTCAGCTTGTAATTATCGACAAAGTCCCCGACGATCTTCACACCCGCCAGATTCAAAGGCGCAACATATCCCCGCAACACGTTGAAATGGCCATTGAAAGTTGCATCCGGTTCAAGATGCACTCGCGGCTCTATGACGGTCTCGCCATTGCCTTGGGCGGCAAGCGAGGTTTCGATTGCACCGAGAATTTCAGCATCCGTCAGCGCCAGCGCGTCGATGTCGAGCGCATTCAGATAGTCGATGTAAATGGGTTTCATGTCTTTGCTCATGCTGCATGTGCTGGGATTGTGATTCCGAGATTTTCGCGCAATGTGCGCCCTTCATACTCATTGCGAAAGAGGCCACGGCGACGCAATTCAGGAACAACCAGGTCGATGAAATCCTGAAGTGCCCCCGGAAAATAGGCACCCATCACGTTGAAGCCATCCGCCGCTTTGCCATGGAACCGCTCCTCCAGTTCATCGACGATCTGTGCCGGTGTGCCGATCAATTGCCAATGACCGCGCGCGCCGGCGAAATTGCGAGCCACTTGCCGGATTGACAGATTCTCACGCCTCGCAAGATCGATGATCAACTGCTGCCTGCTTTGAATGCCATCGGTCGCTGGCATTTCGGGCAATGGTCCTTCCAGCGGGTACTGCGACAAGTCCTTGATACTGAGATAGCTCGCGAGCAATGCCACGCCGACCTCGTCGGGAATGAGTTCCTGCAAGGCATCATATTTCGCCCGCGCTTCGCTTTCGGTTCGGCCGACGATTGGCGATACACCTGGCAGGATCTTCAGATCGTCCGGATCGCGTCCGAAAGCCGGCATGCGCGATTTCAAATCAGCGTAATAGGTCTGCGCTTCCTGCAAGGTCTGTGCTGCGACGAACACCACATCCGCTGTACGCGCTGCGAGGTTTTTGCCCGCATCCGAAGCACCAGCCTGTACCATCAACGAACGGCCCTGCGGCGAACGCGGGCTGTCGAGAAGTCCGCTGACAGTGAAATGTGTGCCGTGATGATTGACGGGATGTAGTTTGGATCGGTCAGTATAGCTTTTTCCGTCGACGACATAAGCGCCGGTATCGACGCTGTCCCAGACCGCCCTTGCCGCTTGTTCGAATTCCTCGGCGCGCTCATAGCGCTGCGCATGGGGCCGCAAACCGCTTGAAACAAAATTCTCTGCCTCGAGTTCGCTCGCGGACGTGACGAGGTTCCAACCAGCCCGACCACCGCTCAATTGATCGATGGAGGCCAGTGTGCGTGCAAGGCCATAGGGTTCGTTGTAGGTCGTGGAGGCCGTAGCGACCAGGCCGATATGAGACGTATTGACCGCCAGCGCCGAAAGCAGGCTCAGCGGCTCGAACATGGTCGAACGCGCAGCCTGGCTCGCGGTGTTGATGTTGCGCTCGCGGATCGCGGCCGCATCCTCAAAGAAAACCATGTCGAATTTGGCAGCTTCTGCAAGGCGCGTCAGAGCTATGAAGTGATCGACATCCACACCGGCTTCGGCAACCGCGTCCGGATGCCGCCAGGCCGCAATATGATGGCCGCCTGCCATAAGAAAGGCACCAAGCTTCATATGTGCTTTGCTCATAATGCTTGCTCCGCTGCTTTGCTGGCCGGATAGCGCGGACGGTGCATTCCAAGATGCTCGCGCAGTGTGCTGCCCTCATAGGAATTGCGGAACAGGCCGCGCTTTCGAAGTTCCGGTACAACGTGATCAACAAAGGCGTCGACACCTTCGGGCGCCACCGGAGGAAGAACGGTGAAACCGTCGACAATGCCCGACCACGCTTGCAACGCATCCGCAATATCGAAAGGCGTGCCTATGACCTCAAACCCACAAAGCCTTTCTCCATCGGGCGACAACGCCTCGAGCTTGTCATGGAGTTGCTGTGCGTCAGATTTGGTAGCGCCGATGAACGGAATGACATTTGCAAGGATCCTCACCTCGGACCGTTTGCGACGACCATGACGTTCGAGCCGCTGCGTGAAATCGGAGACAAGCGTCCTCGCCTCGTCCACCGACGCCGGATCAATGAAAACAAGTTCAGCCGAGCGTGCGGCAATCCCGGCGGTATCAGCCGTTAGCACGTGCGAAACAACAGGCTTGCCTTGCGGCGAACGATTGACGTTGAGCGGACCACGCACGGTGAAATACTCACCTTTGTGATCGAGAAGGTGCATTTTCTCCGGCAGGAAAAAACGGCCTGAGGCCTTGTCATAAACAAAGGCGTCATCCTCCCAGCTGTCCCAAAGTCCGTTGACCACATCGAGATATTCCTGATCGCGCGCGGTTGCGTCCGGCGGAACGACGACATTCCACCCAGCCCTGCCCTTGCTGATAGTATCGAGCGAGGCAAAGCGGCGCGCGAGGTTGTAAGGTTCGTGCTGGGTCGTTGCAGCGGTTGCGATCAGCCCGATCCGGCGGACGACAGTGGCAAGCGCCGCAACCAGCGTCGTCGGTTCGAAAGGCACGGCCTGCGGCGACAGATCGTTCAGGGGCCGCTGACCAAGCCGATCGGCAAAGAATGCGAAGTCCAACCCGCCTTCTTCTGCTTTCTTCACCTGCGCTGCCAAAGCGTTGAAATGAATCGCATCTTCCGACTTCTCACGCCAGGCGGCGGGATGATGGCCAAACGGCGTGATCGATATTCCGATGTGCATTGCTGGGTTACCCTCGCTTTCGTACCGGCCGTCAGACCGCAAAAATAGCGTCCCTTGTCAATTGTCCCTTCACTGCGCCGCTCTCGTCGACAACGGCAAGAACGTCGCTATTGGCGGCAACCATCAACGCCAGCGCATCGCGCAGACTACTGGTCGGCGCGACCGTACTCGCACCCGTACGCGGCGCGGCGGCGTTCATCGCGTCGTTCACAGTGAACAGGCTGAGCCGCTTGATCGCGCGGTCTATCCCGACGAAATTTTCCACAAAAGCGTCGGCGGGGTGAGAGAGCACTGCATCCGGCGTATCGTACTGGATGATCTTGCCGCTTTTCATGATGGCGATGCGATCTCCAAGCCGGATGGCCTCGTCAAGATCATGGGTGACGAGCACAACCGTCTTGCGGACGCGTTGCAGAATCTGGCGAAATTCATCCTGAAGCCTTGTTCGAGCGATCGGATCGATCGCACCAAAGGGCTCATCCATCAACAGCACTGGCGGATCGGCTGCAAGCGCGCGTGCCACGCCGATACGCTGGCGCTGCCCGCCGGAGAGCTGGCGCGGGTAGCGCTTCAGCATTTCGCTCGGGTCAAGCCCGACCAGATCCAGCAGTTCTTCCGTACGGGTTTTGATCTTCGCCTCGGTCCAGCCGAGCAATTTCGGCACCGCCGCAATGTTCTGAGCAATGGTCATATGCGGAAACAGACCGACCTGCTGAATCACATAGCCAATGTGCCGGCGCAGCTCTACCGGATCGACCTCTGTGACGTCCTCGCCATTGACGATGATTTTGCCTTCCGTCGGATCGATCAGGCGGTTGATCATCCGCATTGTCGTGGTCTTACCGCAGCCTGATGGACCGATCAGCGCTGTTGTCGTCCCCTCCGGAACGACAAGCGAAAGATCGTCGACTGAAGCCGGTCCATCCGCAGCAAAACGTTTGGTCACATGTTCCATGTTGATCATGCGGTAGATCTCTCTGCAAAAAAGACTTTTTCGGCGACGCCGAGAGTAAACTCGATCGTGAGCGCGAGCAGCGCAATGGGAATGGCGCCAACCAGCAGCCTCGACATATCCATCATACTGATGCCGACGGCGATGAAATCTCCGAGGCCGCCGCCACCTATGAAAGGAGCAAGCGTCGCACCGGCCAGCACCTGAACGGCGGCGGTGCGTGCGCCGGCAAACATGGCCGGGGCAGCAAGAGGAATGCGTATCTTGCGCAGAACCTGCCCCCTGCTCATGCCCATCCCCGTTGCCGCTTCGACGGCATCGGGGTCGACATCGCGCAGTCCGATGAAAGCATTGAGCAGAATTGGCGGCAAAGCGAGAATGGTCAGGGCCACGATGGACGGCCACAATCCGATGCCAAGAAGCGGCATCATGATCGCAAGGATTGCGAGGCTGGGAATCGTGCGCAGGGCATTGATCGTATTGATGACGGCGAAGGCAAGGCCGCCGCGATTGATGATCAGTATCGCCAGCGGGAGTCCAATGGCCAGCGCGAAGGCCAACGAGACGCCTGACATGACCAGATGCTGGCCAAGCGMCTGGTAAAATTCCGGCTGATGATTGATGATCCAAGTGAAGGCGGTGATCAACATGTCATGCCCTCCCCCGAACCAGATATTTCTCGGCCTGACTGAGCACGACATCGAAGAAGATCGCCATCAGGGATGTCAGAATGCCGCCGACAAGTATTTTCTCGGTATAGTTTTGATCGATCCCCATCAAAATGATCGTGCCAAGCCCGCCGCCATCGATGAAGGCMGCTACGGTGGCGATGCCGATCACGGTAACAAGTGCGATGCGTATGCCCGAAACAATGAGGGGCAGTGCAAGAGGAAGTTCGATCCCGACAAGCCGCTGCCAGGCATTGTAGCCCATACCATCTGCGGCATCGAGAACATCGGCCGGTACGCCCCGCAATCCGGTTACGACGTTGCGCAGGAGAATAAGCAGGCAATAGGACGACAGTCCAACCAGCGCCGGCTTTGTCCCAAGGCCAAGCCAGGGAATTAAGAGTGCGAATAGTGCCAGACTGGGGATGACGAAAATGATGCCGGTTATCGTCAGGACGACGGCGTACAGCTTCGGCCGTCGCGCACAGATGATCCCGAGGATTAGCGCGATCACCAGTCCGATCAGTACCGAGGAAACCGAGAGCACCAGATGCTGCCAAGTCGCAGTGAGTATTTCCGGAATGTTTTTGGGAGCCCAGTTCAAGGGTACCGTCCTGCCTGCATGGTCGCTTCAGCAATGAAATAGCGGAGATGTGGTCATCTCCGCCATACACGTTCAAATGATCGGCGAAACTCTCCGGTTCCGCCGAGTATAATCAAATACCTTTTTCTTTCAGGAACTCTGCAGCGACTTCCTTTGGTTCCTTCTTGTCGCGTTCGACGGCCGCATTCAGGTCGCGCATGATCTCGTTGGTCAAAAGCGGGCTGACCTTGTTGAGCACTTCAGCGATCTTCGGGTTCTTCGCCAAGGCATCTTGGCGAACGACAGGCACAAGATAATAGGGAGGGAAAAGATGCTTGTCGTCATCAAGAACAACGAGGTTGCTATCGGCGATCTGCCAGTCCGTGCTGAAACCATAAGAGACATCGATGTTCTTGCTCGTCAGCGCGCTGTAGCGGATACCAAGCTTGGCGAAGATGCGGAAATCCTTGAACTCTATGCCGTAGACCTGCTTCAACCCCGGCAGACCATCCTTGCGTTCGCCAAAGCCGCCTTCGGCGCCAAAGGAGAGCTCCCTGGAAGCTGGACCAAGATCCGTCAGTGTCTTGAGCTTGTATTTTTCGGCGGTCTCGGGAAGCGCAATGATGGCATAGCCATTGTTGATCTGCGTTGGCTCGAGCAGCGTCAATTGCAGGTTCTTCTCGTAATAATCCTTGACGTCCTTGTAAATCTTGTCGGCCGAGCCCGACAGGTCGCCCTTGACCACCGCAGCAAGCGCGGTCCCGGTATATTCCGGATAAAAATCGATTTCGCCGCTTGTCAGCGCCGAATGTGCGATGAGCGTAGCGCCAAGGTTCAGCCGGCGCTCGACTGTGATGCCGGCCTTCTCCAGCGCCTGCGCATAGATTTCAGCAACAACGAACTGTTCAGTGAAATTCTTGCTGCCAATTTTCACTGTTTGCGCAAAGCCGGACGTTGCCGCCGTCAATGCTACCAAAACGCCAAGCCCGATTGAGGCGACACTTTTCAAGATCATGGTATTCCCCGCAGCTACTGTAGGATTTCATCCGTATCCTACTGGTGTCGTTGTCGAATTCGCATGCTAGCAATCTCGGGCACTGAGTTCGCAGAACAATATGCCAATGTTCCAGGAGAAGTAGAAATTATTTACTATGCGTTTGCAACCGCCGATACACGCACATCCTGACAGCGGTTGATCTCTGGCGTCGTTGCGTTCTCCTCGCTACATTGCCGGTAACATCGCGAAGAGGCAGGAGGCATTGATGTCAGACGATCATGAACAGGGCGACCGGCGCGCGCATGACCATCCAGTCGACTGGCGGGAGCATGGCGTCAAAATTATTCCGGGCGATTCGCTTGATCCGAACACAGCACAGACGCCGGGTATGAATCGAGCCGCTGCCGTCAATCGCGCCCGGGCTGGAGCCGAAAAAATCTGGGCAGGGACAGTTGTCATTCATGCCAACGCCAAGACTGGCGCGCATCACCATGGAGATCTGGAAAGCATCATCTACGTGGTCAAAGGCCGCGCACGCATGCGCTGGGGCGAAAGGCTGGAATATGTCGCGGAAGCCGGCCCCGGCGATTTCATCTTCGTGCCGCCATACGTGCCGCATCAGGAGATCAACGCCAGTACGGACGAAGCGCTTGAATGTGTCCTTGTCCGCTCCGGTCAGGAGCCTGTCGTCGTCAATCTCGATATTGAGCCGGTAGAGAAGCCGGAGGGTGTTTTATGGAAGGATCCGATTCACCGCTGACTGCGCGACAGCTTCTCATAACGCTTGATCAACCTGTCACGTTTGAGTTTCGACAAACGGTAGACCCAGAATATGCCATCGAGCTGATCGATTTCGTGCTGCAAACAGATGGACAGGAGACCGGTCGCTTCTTCTGTCTGAGACACACCCGAAAGGTCCTCATAGCGAACCCGAATGGAAGCGGGCCGCTCGACCTCGTCCGAAACACCTGGCATAGAAACACTGCCCTCTTCGTGCCTGACGGTGTCAGCCGAAAACCATTCGATTTCCGGATTGACGTAGAAGCGAGCTGGTTGCCCCCGATCAGGTTCAAGAACGACAATGCGCTTCAAAACGCCGATATGTGGAGCAGTTATGCCTATTCCCGGCGCCGCCCGCATTGTCTCCAGGAGGTCATCTGCCAGCAAACGGAGATCATCCCCAAACTCTGTAACGCCTTCAGCCAATGAACGCAGTGCGGGATGCGGATATTTCAGGATTGGGCGTATCGTCAAAACTTGGACCTTTCAAACTGGCACGTGGCACATCAGCAACGCTGCTAAAGCCTCGTGCCTCAAACCGCATTCGGAGCGCAAGCTTCCTTTACAAGCAACGCTGCGACCGATAATCGACAGCAAATGAGCAAGACCGTAGTCAAACCGCAGGTTCTGCCGAAAGGCGCGTTGATCATGACGCTCCTGACGTTGGCGACAACGATTGTTTCGTTCGTCATCATGATGGGCATTACCGACATCTCGCCTACCAAACGGACGACGCAAATCATTATTGCAGCCAATGCGGTTTCGATTCTGGTGCTGATCTATTTATCCTATGCGACGCTCCGGAAGCTGTTTCTGTTCAAGAGCAAGGAAAAACACCGGGATCTGCATACCAACATAGCGATCATCTTCGCGCTGATCGCGTCGATCCCTTCGATCATTGTTGCCTGTTTTTCACTCATTGTCCTCGACAATCGTTTAAACTCCTGGATCAATCCTGAGAACAATCAGATCATTGATATGTCAATCAAGGCTGCGCAGTCCTACACCGAGGACAATGCGCAAAGTCTTTTGACCACAACTCTTTCGATGGCGATCGATCTCGATCAGCGGCGGATGCTGTACAGTCTTGATCGAGGTGCCTTCGAAAATTGGCTGACTTATGATGCAGGCCGCAACAATCTGCTTGGCGCATCCCTGGTTAGATCCAACGGTGAGGTTGTCGTCAGCGCCCAGCTTTTCAACGATCATACCCTTCCCGAAGCGCCGCTGGCGGCGTTGAAAACTGCAGCGGGCGACAGGCCGGTGCTGATACCGCCCGAAGCCACCAACCTTGTCGGCGCCATCATCAAGATGCAGGCGCTGCCGGATTTGTATCTCTATACGATCCGCGCCGTGGATTCTTCGGCGCTGGATAACATGCGCATCATGACCGACAACAATGCCGAATATCAGTCGCTGGCCAGCAACAGGAAGAATACGCAGATCGCCTACGCGCTGCTCTATATTGAGCTGACACTGTTGCTGCTTTTGACCGCTGTCTGGACTGGCATTGCCGTCGCCAATCGTGTGGTCAGGCCCATTCGCCTTTTGATCGGCGCGGCCGGCGACGTTGCCACCGGCAATTTTGACGTGTCAGTGCCTGTCCGCGCTTCGGATGGCGATATCGGTTCACTATCCCATACGTTCAATAATATGGTCGAGCAGTTGAAAACCCAGCATAACGATCTGATCTCGGCAAAGGACGAGATCGATGAGCGCAGGCGCTTTACTGAAGCGGTTCTGTCCGGCGTGACAGCCGGCGTTATCAGCGTCAACTCGCAAGGCGATATTGCCGGTCTAAACCGGCCAGCCGAGCATATGCTGTCGATCGATGGTGCACTAGCTATCGGCAAGAACCTCGTTCATATCCTTCCGGAAATCGGTGCTGTATTCGAAGCGGCACGGGAGAACGGCAGGTCGTCCAGCCGCCAGCAGATAGGCATTACCCGCAATGGTATCGTACGCTCTTTCAACGTGCAGATTACCCGGGAAGACGCCGATACACAGCACACCTCCTACGTGGTGACGGTCGACGATATCACCGATCTGGTCGCTGCCCACCGCTCATCCGCTTGGGCGGACGTTGCACGCCGCATTGCCCATGAAATCAAGAATCCACTAACGCCAATCCAGCTCTCCGCCGAGCGCATTCGCCGCCGCTACGGCAAGGTCATTGTCGAGGATCGCGAGGTTTTCGACCAATGCACCGAAACGATTATCCGCCAGGTCGGCGATATAGGTCGTATGGTCGATGAGTTTTCTGAATTCGCTCGTATGCCCAAGCCGCAACTCGCAGCAACGGACATCCGCGATGTGCTGCGCGACGCATCCTTTCTCGTGGAAATCAGCAACAACCAGATCAAGTTCGAGCATGACTTTACCGACGAGCCGCTCGTTGGAAATTTCGACAACAGGCTCCTTGGCCAGGCTTTCGGTAACATTATCAAGAACGCTTCGGAGTCCATTGAGACGGCGCTCCAGACAGGTGCGATCGAAGAAGGTTTCATTCTCGTTCGCGCTGTCAGCACCAGTTCGTCCATCATTGTCGAAGTGCTCGACAATGGCAAAGGATTGCCCGCTGACAACCGGCATCGACTGCTCGAGCCCTATGTGACAACGCGCGAAAAGGGCACCGGCCTCGGCCTCGCCATCGTCAAGAAAATCATCGAAGATCATAGTGGGCATCTCGAAATGCTGGATGCCCCTGCGAGCTTTCATACCGGTCGCGGAGCGATGGTGCGAATGACTTTTCCAAAGCTCGTCGAGGCCACCGCAGCCTAACTTTTACCGGTATCGCTTTCGTTTCACTCGATATCAAAATGTGATGAAACTGAGGCATAGCGCAAATTGCGCTCTACATTGAAAGCGCTATAATCCCTTTCAGTGAGGCCGGGATGATGGGATTAAGCCTTCCATGATTTTGGTCAAGCACATGATCACCACAATTTGAATTGATCGCTGGGAACTGAAATCAGCGACGGGTGTTTATGATTTTTTTGAGAACGCGCCGGTCCTATCCGGCTACGCTCAGGAGGAGTCAGGCGATGCGACACACGAAAGAAAACGGAGATATCTCCAACTGGATGACATGCTCAATGATTTTGTTTGGCGCGCTGGCAGTTGCAGCCGTCGTCTTTGCAGTTTGACTATCGGGGTTTGACCCGATCAAGATAAAACTTCGAAAATTTATGTGCGTCTGACGGAACGCGCATTGGGTTGGTGTGGGCTGGTTTCCAAGTGAAACTGGCCCATTGTATTGTTGAGGGCTCTAATCCTTTCTCAATACGGAGAGAAGCAAGGTGAAAAGCGCCACGAAATTCAAAATTGCGCTTGCTGCATGCGAATACTCCCATTGATAGCGTAGCGTTTCCCAGCCCTCCGGCAGAACGGTCGAGTTGTGAGTTGCTTTATTCGTCGGAAATGTGAACAGCCAGAAACTCACTTGCGTTGCCGCAATGCAGAGAAATGCCGTCACCACCAGCCAATATGGTTCGCCCGAACGGTTAAGCCGGATTGACAGGCGAGCGTTGAAGCCAGCGCCCCGACGATGACGATGGCGAAGAGGCTCCAGCCATCATAGGCTCGCTGCGAGACAAGATACTCGGCGCGATCGAGATGAAACTTGTTGACCATCGCAAACAGGTGCGCTCCTGCCGGAACAAGGACAAGCGCGACCAGGAGCAGGCTGGTCAATCTCAACGTATAAATCATGGTGATTTCCTCCATTCACTTGGATCGAATGGAAACGCAAAAACTACCCCATTGATCCCTCATACGTTGGATGGCGCTGTTGGAACCAAAATCATTGCAGATAGTTTCGAATATGGGGGTATGCTGTTGTCGACTGGTCCCCTTGATTCGAGAATCCGACTGGCAAGAAGTTACTTGAAGCAGGAAAAATAGTGGATATTGCGCAAAGCAACTTTAGTTCTTCACTTGCAGCTTTGCACAGCATGGACAGCTTCAGCCGTGATTCCCTGATCATGGCAATTCCTATCCCCMTATATACGACAGACAAATCCGGCATCATTTCTTTCTACAACCGTGCGGCGGCGGAGTTTTGGGGGCGTGAACCGCGGATCGGCGAAGAGGCTTGGTGCGGATCATGGAAATTGTACTGGCCTGACGGAACGCCGATGCGGCATGACGAGTGCCCCATGGCGACGAGCCTGCGCGAAGGCAGAGATGTGCGAGGGCTGGAAGCCATAGCCGAGCGGCCCGACGGCACCCGCGTTGCGTTCCGTCCATTCCCCGTTTTGCTTCGGGACAATAGCGGCGAAGTTGTTGGCGCCTTGAATATGCTTGTTGATCTCACAGAACAGAAGCGCAATGAAGAGTCGGCTCAACACCTCGCGGCGATCGTGGAATCATCCGACGATGCGATCGTTAGTAAAACCCTCGCAGGCATCGTCAGGAGCTGGAACAGGGGGGCTGAACGCGTATTCGGTTACACAGCCGAGGAGATGGTTGGCCGTTCGATCACCACTGTTATTCCTCCCGAAAGATTAGGGGAAGAAGCGTCCATCGTCGACAAAGTTCGCAAGGGTGAACGCCTGGATCACTATGAGACGATTCGGGTGCGCAAGGACGGAGTGCGGATTCATGTTTCGCTGACTGTATCGCCAGTCAAGGATTCGACCGGGCGCATCATTGGAGCGTCCAAGATTGCCCGCGACATTACCGAGAGAAAGGAGAAGGAAGAACGGATCGTCATGCTGATGCGCGAGGTAAACCACCGCGTCAAGAATCAATATGCCGTCATTCTGTCCATGATCCGGGAAACCGGCAATCGCACCGGAGACAGTGCCGAGTTCGAGCAGCAGGTGCGGGAAAGAATCATGGCTCTCGCGCGATCACATGATCTGCTTGTCCATGCCGAATGGCGCGGAGCGACTGTAGCGGATCTGCTTTTGGCGCAGATCAAGCCGTTCGGCGATGAAACCAGCGTTGCGATTTCAGGTCCCCTCATAGTCCTGCAACCCAATGCCGTTCAGTACCTGGGGATTGCGTTCCATGAATTGGCGACGAATTCGGCCAAATATGGTGTGTTTTCTGCTGACCAGGGCAATATCGCAGTCGATTGGCACGTCGGCGATGATGGTAAAAACTTTTATCTGACCTGGACTGAATCTGACGGGCCACCTGTAAGGCTTGGGCGTGCCCATGGATTTGGCAAGATTGTGCTCGAGCGCGTAACCCCTCTATCCCTTGGGGGGGCGAGCACCCTGGAACAGGCGCCCAAACGCCTCGTCTGGACTCTGCGCGCACCGATGGAAAACATTGCAGCTTCCCTCACCTGACGAAGCACGCAAACCTCATTCTTAATGCTTAACTGAGCTTGCTGGAAACC
>NZ_JBFUMG010000038.1:0-18731 GCF_054049495.1 Phyllobacterium sp. P5_D12
CTCCTGCAATTTGGCGATGTGCTGACGGCGCTTTTCGTCAAGCTCGATCAAACGGGACGATGCCGGCTCGTTGCCCCGTTTGGCCAGAGCTGCGTCAAGCGCTTGCGGATTCTCTCGGATCCATTTGATATCTAGCATGGGAATAAAGCCGTGTTGGTGTGAGCAAGAAATTTAGGCGTAAAGGCCCGGCGAAACGATGACCGTCAGGACGAGACTTCGCTGGACTCTGATTTTGCTTCAGCCTCGGTTGCCGCACGCTTTTTCTCGACGAGACGCGCCATCCAGATCGAAACCTCGTAGAGAAGGATCGTCGGGAGTGCAAGACCGATCTGGCTGATCGGATCGGGCGGCGTGATAACGGCGGCCACAATAAACGCAATGATGATGGCGTATTTGCGCTTCGACCTCAGCCCCTCGTAGCCGACGAGACCAACGCGCGCCAAGAGGGTCGTCACAACCGGAAGCTGAAACACCAGCCCGAATGCGAAAATCAGCGTCATGATAAGGCTGAGATATTCGGAAACCTTCGGCAACAGCGAGATCTGGACTTCACCCGCACCGCCGGTCTGCTGCATGGCCAGGAAGAACCACATGACCATCGGTGTGAAGAAGAAATAGACAAGCGCGCCGCCCATGAGAAAAAGGATCGGCGATGCAATCAGGAACGGCAGAAACGCCATTCTCTCATTGCGGTAGAGGCCGGGCGCCACGAACTTGTAGATTTGCGATGCGATGACCGGGAAGGCGATGACGATGCCGCCAAACATGGCGACCTTCACCTGCGTGAAAAAGAATTCCTGTGGGGCCGTATAGATGAGTTGCGCCTTGGCGGGATCGAACCCCGCCCACAAGATCGCCCACTGATACGGGATGACCAAAAGGTTGAACAACTGCTTGCCGAAATGAAAGCATACAAGGAACGCCAGGAAGAACGCCAGAAGTGCCCAGATCAGGCGCCGGCGCAGCTCGATCAGGTGCTCCATCAAAGGGGCCGAGCTTTTATCGATTTCGTCGTCAGCGCTGCTCAACTCTTTGTCCCCGTGTCGACAGCCTTGGCCTTCGGCTTCGCTGTTCTTTTGGCAGGTATTTTGGTCGGCGCGGCCGTTGCGACTGCGGCAGGGGCAGCGCTCTTCTTAGGCGCAGCCTTCGGAGCGTCTGCGGCTTTCTTGGCTGGCGCTCCCGGCTTGGCTTTGGTTTCAGCGGCAGCCGCAACCGGCTTCTGTCTCGACCCTGCGGGCTTCTTTATCACCGGTTCAGCGGCAGGCGCGGCCGGAGCGGCCAAGGGTTCCATCACCTGCGGTTGCAACTGTGTTGCCCCTGGCGCAGCTGGATCGGGCACGGCGACATTGTCCTTGGCCGTCACTGTCGCATCCTTCAGCGTGGAACGGATTTCTTCACCGATCGTACGCACAGGATCGAATACCTTGCGAATGTCGTTTCGAGGATCGAGACTCTTGGCATCATTGATGATTTCACGGACGTCATCGAGCTCGGCCTCTTTCAACGCCTCGTCAAACTGCTTGCGGAATTCGCCGGCAGTAGCCCGAAACTTTGCGGTCGCCTTGCCGAAGGCACGCAGCATCTTCGGCAAATCCTTCGGTCCGACCACCACGATCATGACGATCACGATCACCAGGATTTCCGACCAACCAACTTCRAACATTCATCATGCTCCAGCCACGACGCGGCAACGCACCCGCGCGCAGGACAAGATTATCCTTGGATTCAAGACTTTGTGGTCTTTTCCTTGACTGAATTCACCGGCTGGCTTGTCTGATTATCAATCGTTTTCGAATTGTCGGCAGTGTCAGCCGTGTCGTCGCTCATGCCGCTCTTGAAATTCTTGATACCCT
Source organism: Phyllobacterium sp. P5_D12 (assembly GCF_054049495.1). Taxonomy (NCBI): domain Bacteria; kingdom Pseudomonadati; phylum Pseudomonadota; class Alphaproteobacteria; order Hyphomicrobiales; family Phyllobacteriaceae; genus Phyllobacterium; species Phyllobacterium sp. P5_D12. The sequence goes on from NZ_JBFUMG010000038.1 coordinate 1,854, forward strand.
TGGCAACGTCACCCATGAGTTCCGGGATCTTGCCGCGACCGAAAAGAAGGAGCACGACCGCAAGCACGATAAGCCAGTGCCAGATTGAAAAACTACCCATTTGATCCTCACATTCGCCCAACAGTTTGAGCTGATCTATGTCTTTTCCCCGTGCTTTTCAAACACAAGTCCTTCTGCTCTTTCACATTCATGTAAACGCAGCGCAAGTCCGAAGTAAACTCTGCGTCACGAATTTTGATGTTGGCAAGCGATTATAACAGAAAGCTTGTCTCAATCATGTTCGATGCGGGGCGTCAAAAGACCGAGTTCCTCGAGGTCGATGTCCGTCAGTGGATCTTCATCCTCGGTCAGTTCATCCGGATCGTTGACCGGGATCGGGATGGCAAAATTCGTCGGCATGCGCGTCGAAAGCAGACCTGCCCCGCGCAACTCGTCAATCCCCGGCAGATCGCGCACTTCCTGTAGGCCGAAATGATCGAGGAAAGAGGCCGTGGTGCCATAGGTGATAGGACGGCCGGGTGTCCGGCGGCGCCCGCGGAACTTGATCCAGCCCGTTTCCATCAGCACATCGAGTGTGCCCTTCGAAGTCTCGACACCGCGAATATCTTCAAGCTCGGCGCGTGTCACCGGCTGATGATAGGCGATGATCGCAAGGACCTCGAGGGCTGCACGCGACAGTTTCTTTTGCTGCACGGCCTCCCGGTTCATCAGGAAGGCGAGATCGGCAGCCGTGCGAAATGCCCATGCGCCACCCGTCTGCCGCAGATTGATGCCGCGCTTTGAATAGATCTCCTGCAATTCGCCAAGTAGCGCGGCAACGTCGACACCGGACGGCAGGCGCTCACGCAGGGCCTTTTCCGTTACGGGCTCTGCCGATGCGAACAATATGGCCTCGGCCATGCGCAGCGCATCGGAAAGCGAAACCGCTGAGTTCCAGTTGCCGGCCGGCAACTCGAGTTCATCATCTTCGATGTTATGAATGCTATCAGCCATTTGCCACATCCTTCAGCGGCTCGGTCTGCTTATCAAGCCTGTTGCGCAGGTAGATCGGGTTGAACGCGCCAGTCTGGCGAATTTCAAGATGCCCTTCCCGGACCATTTCCAGGCTGGCAGCAAACGAGCTGGCCATAGCGGTCGCCCGCTCCGCCGGGGAAAAGATAAATTCCATCAGGTAATGATCGAGCGCTGTCCAATCCTTCATCTCACCCACAAGCCGCATCAGGATTTCGCGCGCGTCCTTCAGCGACCAGACCGTACGCCGCGCGATCTGCACATGCGAAGTGGCTCGCTTTTGCCGCTGTGAGGCGTAGGCGGTCAAAAGCTCGTAGAGCGTCGCTGCATAGGCGTTGGTTTGATCGACAATCACAGCCTCGGGCATGCCGCGGGCAAACACATCGCGGCCGAGCCGGTTGCGATTGATGAGCTTTGTTGCCGCGTCGCGCATCGCTTCCAGGCGTTTCAGCCGGAACTGCAGCGTTGCCGCCAATTCCTCGCCGCTTTCGCCTTCGTCGCCAGGCGCCTTCGGGATCAACAGCTTGGATTTGAGGTAGGTAAGCCACGCCGCCATGACCAGATAATCGGCGGCAAGCTCAAGCCTTAATGCCTGCGCCTGCCGGATGAAGATCAGGTATTGCTCAACCAAGGCGAGTACAGAGATGCGAGCAAGATCGACCCGCTGGTTACGCGCGAGATGCAGCAAGAGATCAAGTGGGCCTTCGAACCCCTTGATATCAATAACAAGCGACGGCTCGCTGGCAGCGCGATCGACCTGACTTTCCCACAGCGCTTCCATGGGTGCCGTGTCGTTGCCATTTATCTTTTGCTCGCTCGCCGCCAAAACTCTCTCGCTCTAAACCACCGCCTCGAAAGTACGCTGGAATTCTTCCCGGAGTTCTTCCTCATTGGAGGTATCCGGTTCTTTTCGATATTCGATTGCCCGCTGCGCCCGCTCGAACGCCTTGCCCTCGAGCTCCGGCGTGCAAGCCGCAACGGCTTTCATTTGATCCATGATGCCGTGGCAATGAAGCACGATATCGAGCCCGGCCGCAAAGATTGCTTTGGTCCGGTCGAAATAATCCCCAGAAAGTGCATTCATGGAGACATCGTCGCTCATCAGCAGCCCGCCGAAACCTATATAGTCCCGGATGATCTCTTCTACCACCTTGCCCGATGTCGTCGCCGGGTTCTTTGGATCAACGGCCGAAAAGATCACATGCGCACTCATCGCCATCGGCAGGTTAGCCAAAGCCCGGAACGGCACGAAATCATGTTCGGCAAGCTCCTCAAGCGGCGTCGCGACCGTCGGCAATTCGTGATGTGTGTCGGCGAAGGCGCGGCCGTGCCCCGGTATGTGCTTGATCACTGGCAGCATGCCGCCCGCAAGCAGCCCGTCCGCCGCGGCTCGGCCCATGGCCGTCACAATCTCTGGATGCTTGCCATAGGCGCGCGTGCCGATAACATCATTGGCCCCTTCCACGGGAACATCGAGTACCGGCAGGCAATCGACATTGATGCCGAGCTTGAGGAGATCAAACGCATGCAGGCGCGACAGGAGCCAGGCGGAGCGCAATCCAAGTTCCTCATTTTCCCGGAAAAGCGCGCCAAGCTGCGACCCTGAGGGATAATCCGGCACGAGCGGCGGTCGCAGCCGTTGCACGCGCCCGCCTTCCTGGTCAATCAGCACCAGTGCGTCGTCGCGGTCCACCAGATCACGCAAATGCGCGCACAGGTCTTGGATCTGTGCCGGCTCGCTGACGTTGCGGGCAAAAAGAATAAAACCCCACGGCCGCTCATCGCGAAAGAATGCGATTTCGTCTGGGGTCAGTTTCAAACCGGTCGTCCCGGCAATCCATGCTTTTGATTCGCTCATGAAGGGAGTCTACCGCTTCAGCACAAAAAAAGAAAAGGCGGCCGTGGCCGCCTTTTCCAATATACCGGACGGACTACTGCGTAACGAAGCAGCTGCCGCCTGCAGTCTTGTATTTGGCGCACAGGGCGTTCGCATCGCTCTTAGAGCCAGCCGGAATGCGAACACGGAAGAATGTGCCCTTGCCGGCAATCTCGGCCTGCTTGATATCGACACCGCGGCCGCCGATCACACCCGCATATTTCTGGGAGAGCGAAGCATATGTCTTCTGCGCACCCTCGACATTCGGTTGCGAGGCAATCTGGATGAGATAGCTTCCCGCTGCCGGAGCGGCGGAAGCGACCTGCTGGCCCGCTGCATTCTTTGGCGGAACGCGATCGACAATATCGATCGGTTGATCTGCCGGACGCGATTCGACCACCGGAATATTCTTCGGCGTAACGGAAGCAACCGTTTCGGGAGTGATCTTCTTGGTCGCGACAGGCTTCGGAGGCAACTTGCCAGCAGCCGGAGCCGTTTTTGCCGCTGCAGTTGCAGCTGGTGCTTCGGGTGCCGGTGCAGCAGTCTGTACGGGCGCAGCTGCCGGGGCGTCCTGCATCAATGCGCCAATTTCGTCGTCACCAGTTGTTGCCGGCGCTGCGGATGCATTTGCATCGAGCGGAGCTGCGGGACGGTCAGCCGGGGCAACGGCCGGGCCGGTACTCACCGGATCAGCCGGTTCGGGAATGGAGGCAACCATCGTGCCATCCGGTTTGACGACCATAGTCTGCACCTTGCGCGGTGCAATCGCACTGTTGCGTTCCGCCGGTGCAGCATCGGCAGTATCGTCTGCAGTGGCAGGGTCAACGCGCGCCTCCACCTTGTCGCCCGCGGCAAGATCATCAGCTGGGGGCGCATCGGCGGCGAGCATATCCGTAACGGACGCGCCTCCATCCTCATCAGCTGGAAGATCGATAGGATCCTCCCGTGTTGTTACGAGTTGATCCTGCTTCGGTGCTTCGGGAGCAGCCGTCGCGCTCTTGTCGTAAACCGCTTTGTCCTGATTTGGCACTACGGCCGTGCTGGCCGTTTCCGGCTGAACCTTGATTGGCGTCTTGTCCGCCATGATGACGACGGGGTCGCCACTCGAACCGCCAGTCCATTTATAGGCGACGGCACCAGCGACAGCGAGCAAAACAACAGCTGCTGCCACGCCGGGAACGAACAGGTTACTGCGGCGACGCGCAGGTGTTTCCTTTTGCCCGTAGGGCGTTGCGGCTATATCGACATTGTCCTGGCGAGGATCATAGCCAAAATCCAGATCCTCTTCTGGACCATAGGCCGGGGTTGCCCGGCTTTGTTGTGAGCTCGCAGCGCCCATAGCGGCAGCGCCGGCTGCTGCTGTATAGCCTGCCGGATTGTATTTGTTCTGATCTGCCTCGTTCCCGAATACATCTGCGAAAATATCGGCGTATCGGTCTTTCTCAGGCTCCTGTGGGGCAGGATCCTCTGCCGCGACATAGGCGCCACGCGAATCGTCGGCTTCGATCGAACCGAATACCTCTGCAAATTCATTATCGAGCTCGTTCAGCCCATTGTGCTGCGGAACGTCGTCCTCATAGTTCACGGCCGGAAGATCGAGCGACTCGGTATAATCAACGCGGCTTTCTGTAACCGCCACCGTATCGACATCGGGTGCTGCAGTAATCGCCGACGCTGCGCGATCGAGCTCGTCGGCATAGTCGCTGAGCTCATGAACTTCGGGCAATCGCGGTGCGCTGGCAACAGGCATGGCAACAGGCACTTCGATCTGTTCACGAACCGGCGTCGAGGATTGTTCCAGGTTTTGATAAAGCGGGAAAACCGGGACTGCTTCTGCAACCGATTCGCTATCCTCGTCTTGATCCGCCGTTACGTCGAAATCATCGAGCGCCGCCATCAATTCGTCGGTATCGAAATCCTCGATCTCCGAATCCTGAACCTGCTCTTCCACGGCAGCTTCGTAAGCTACAGGCTCCGGCTCGGGAATCTCGTGGACGACTGTTTCCGACACATGCGATGGCTGCTGGTATGATGTTGTCCGGCTGATCGACGGGGCAATCTCTGTTCGTCCCGGAACCTGCGTCTGCGATCCATATCCCCAGGAAGCATTTGCCGAACGCTGCACGGCTGGCTGCGCCGACCCTGCAAGCAAGGTTTCGAGCTCATCTTCGAGACTGAGTGATGGCGTTGCGAGCACGGGGCGCTCTTCGTAGTGAGAGACGACCGCCTCTATCGGACGACCAACACCCTCGCCCGCCTCGCTGTCCGCGTAAACCGGGTCCGGCTCGTAATCGGCGTAATCCGGTTCTTCATAGGCGGCTATGGATTCGGTAGCTGCTTCATGAGTGTGAGGTGGTTCCGCAGCCAACTCGCGCTCGATGGATTCCTGAAAATCCTGAGCGGCAAGGTGATCGTCGTGGGCATCATTGCCAGCGGACTGAGGCGCGGCTGGTTCATCAAAGCCCCCCATCAGCTCGCGTTCGAGGTCCATAGCAAAATCATCGTTGGATCCGTTAGTCGACCCTTCCTCGTCAACCGTTCCCATGATACGGGAAAGTTCCATCAGAGGGTCATTACTACCTGATCGCGAATCATCCTGCCGGTGAGAACGCTGAATATTGTTGTCCGCCATGGCGTTAATCCTGTACTCTCAACTGTGGGACGTCCGAAAACGTCACGCATTGGCCTTACCAGCGCAATGTGGGCAAAAGTTGACAGGATTGCTACGCTTTTCAGCGTATATTAACGCATTTCGGTCGGGGCGTCCGCACCTATTATTGACAATCCGGACGTCAAGACCTTCGAAACAACCTGCACCAGCCCTAGCCTGGCTTGGGACAAGTCTGGATCGTTAACCTTAATAAAACGTAAGTCCGGGTTTTCGGTTCCCTTATTCCACTGCGTATGCAGCGAACTTGCGAGGTCGTAGAGGTAGAAAGCGAGCCTGTGCGGCTCCTGATGCAAAGCCGCTGTTTCGATCAGCCGGGGGTATTCCGCGAGCTTGCGAATGAGCGCGATTTCACTCTCATCCGTCAGCAAACCGAAGTGTTGCGCGCTCGCCGCCAACTGGATTTCGCCGATCCCCAGCTGTTCGATCGCCTGCCGGAAAACCGAATGGCATCTGGCCGAAGCATACTGAACGTAGAAGACGGGATTGTCCTTGGAATGTTCGGTGACTTTGGCGAAGTCGAAATCGAGCGGCGCGTCGTTCTTCCGGTACAGCATCATGAACCGCACTGGATCCCGGCCTACTTCCTCCACCACATCACGCAAGGTAACGAACTCGCCCGACCGTTTCGACATCCGCACGGGTTCGCCGTTGCGATAGAGCTTGACGAGCTGGCAGATCAATACAGTCAGCTTCGCCGTTCCGCCGGAAACAGCCCGCGCCAAAGATTCCAGCCGCTTGACATAACCGCCATGATCCGCGCCGAGCACATAGATCATCTCGTCGAAGTGGCGGTCGTACTTATCCTTGAAATAGGCAACGTCGGCCGCGAAATAGGTGAACTGGCCGTCGGACTTGACCAGCGGCCGGTCGATATCATCGCCCACATCGGTCGACCGGAACAGCGTTTGCTCCCGGTCTTCCCAGTCTTCCGGCAATTGGCCCTTCGGTGGCGGCAGTTTGCCCTTGTACACATGCCCCTTCAGCGTCAGGTCGTTGATGGCAGACCGGATCAGCTTGGCATTGTTGGCATGCAGCGTCCGCTCGGAGAAGAACACGTCGTGATGAACGTTGAGCGAGGCGAGATCGTCGCGGATCATCACCATCATCGCATCGATCGTTCGGTCCTTGACGATGACCATCGCCTCATCTTCCGGCATTTCCAGGAGCTTCGTGCCATAATCGGCGGCAAGCGCCTGCCCCACGGGCACGAGATAATCGCCAGGATAGAGCCCTGCAGGAATATCGCCGATCTGCTCTCCGAGCGCCTCGCGATACCGCAACATCACAGAGCTTGCCAGCACATCGATCTGCGCGCCGGCATCATTGATGTAATATTCCTTGGCAACGTTATAACCCGCAAACTTGAGCAGGTTGGCAAGAGCATCGCCGACCACCGCACCCCGGCAATGGCCGACATGCATGGGACCGGTCGGATTGGCCGAGACATATTCGACATTGACCCGGTGGCCGTAACCGAGCTTTGACCGGCCATAATCGAGCCCGGCGGCCAACATTACGGCAAGTTGCCGGTGCCAATAGGTGTCCTTGAGCCGCAGATTGATGAAACCGGGACCTGCCACATCGACTGAGCCGACGTCGGGATCATTCTTCAGCGCATCTCCAATTCTAACAGCAAGTTCGCGCGGGTTTTGGCCAACCGCCTTGGAGAGCACCATCGCCGCATTTGTTGCAATATCGCCATGGCTGGGATCGCGCGGCGGTTCGACACCCACGCGCGACAGATCCACAGCAGCACCCTCTGTGGTTTCTAAATCAAGCGCTTGCAGGGCGTTCTTAATCCGCGCGTCGAAATCGGCGAAGATGTTCATGACGTCATACTCATTCGGGGTTTATAAAATTGAGCGGTCGTTCTACCGCAATTGGCCCTGCCCTTAAGCCAATTCGGGCGTATGGTCAAACAACCGTCGGTGTTCCCGCACAGCATATGTATCGGTCATCCCTGCCAAAAAATCCGCTACCAGCCTTGCGCGCGCAGCCAGATCGCCCTGTTTCTCGCTCTCGCGCCAGCCCTCGGGCATACACTGAGCGTCTGCAAGATAGGCATCAAACAACTCTCTCACAATCCTGTCAGCGGATTTGCGCACGCGCACCACGCTCTCGTGGAAATAGAGGTTCTTGTACAGAAACGCCTTGAGCATCTTTTCCTGCTCGCGCAGCGGCGCTGAAAATCCAACGATCGTTCGCCCGGCACCATGAATGTCGTCGACTGTCTGCGGCTTGACCGTTTCAAGATTGGCCTGCGCCGCACGTATCACGTCTTCGACCATGATCGTGATTTGCCTCCGGACAATCTCATGCGACGTACGTACATCATCGAGAGTTGGATATTTCTGCCGGACGGCGCGCAGAATATCGCCGATTATCGGCACGGCTTCGAGCGCGTCAAGCGTAAGCAGACCTGAGCGCAACCCATCATCGATGTCATGGGCGTTATAGGCGATATCGTCGGCAATTGCCGCACATTGCGCTTCCAGCGAGGCAAAGCGTGCAAGTTCGAGATCATGGTGCGCGTTATATTCGAGGATTGCAGCGGGCACCGGGTGCTTCAGCCCGTTGCCAAGAGCATCGGTCAGCGGACCATTGTGCTTGACCRAACCTTCCAGCGTTTCCCAGGTCAGGTTCAGCCCGTCAAACTCGGCATAACGCTTTTCGAGATTTGTTACGATGCGCAGCGATTGCGCGTTGTGATCGAAACCGCCGAAGTCGCGCATCTTATCGTTGAGCGCATCCTCACCCGTATGACCGAACGGCGTGTGGCCGAAATCATGCACCAGGGCGATTGCTTCGGCGAGATCCTCGTCGAGCCGCATGGAACGCGCCAGCGCCCGGGCAATCTGCGCCACTTCGATCGTATGCGTCAGCCGTGTGCGATAATGATCACCCTCATGGGCGATGAAGACCTGCGTCTTGTGCTTCAGCCGCCGGAACGCCGTTGAGTGGATGATACGGTCGCGATCACGTTGAAACACCGTGCGCGTCGGGCTTTCGCTTTCAGGCACAAGCCGTCCACGGCTTTTCACGGGATCAGAGGCGTATGGTGCCCTCTCCCTGTAACCGAAACCGATACCCTGCATGGACATGATTGAAATATGTGCCTTCCCATCTTCCGACTGCTGACAACGTTGACTTCACAGTCGCCAATTCTTAGCTATGGTGTATGATGAACGGCAAGGCGTGACATTACAATGTCAATGCTTTGTTGAGCGTAGCGGAGCAATCCGCGAAGGAACCGTAAAGAATGACCGAAGTGCTAAGTGTTTCTGTCTCCGATGCCGCTGCAAAGCGCATCTCGGCGATTCTGCAGTCAGATCCGGAAAAAACCGCCTTGCGCATTTCCGTCGAGGGCGGCGGCTGCTCGGGTTTTTCCTACAAATACGATCTGGTTGACGCACAGGACGTCGATGACATCGTCATCGAGAAACTAGGCGCCAAGGTGCTGATCGATCAGATTTCCCTGCCCTATATTGGCGGTTCGGAGATTGATTTCGTTGACGATCTGATGGGCCAGTCGTTCCAGATTCGCAATCCAAACGCGACCTCTTCCTGTGGTTGCGGGACAAGCTTCTCCGTCTGACATCCACCTTGCCGCCGTTGCAACCTGAGCGCAAACCCATGAAAATCGTTACCTGGAACATAAACGGCGTCAAAGCCCGGATTGAGGTGCTGACGACATGGCTGCAGGAGTCCAATCCGGACATTGTCTGCCTGCAGGAAATCAAATCCGTCGATGAAGGGTTTCCGCGCTTCGAACTGGAAGCGCTGGGCTATCATGTCGAGACGAACGGCCAGAAAGGCTTCAATGGCGTTGCCATTTTATCGAGGCAGTCCCCCGACGAGGTCAATCGCGGTCTCCCCGGCGACGATGCCGATGATCATGCGCGCTTTATAGAAGCCGTGTTTTCTACCGAAAAGGGCGCGCTCCGCGTTGTTTCACTGTATCTGCCGAACGGCAATCCCATCAACACCGAGAAATTTCCCTACAAGATCGGCTGGATGGAGCGGCTGGAGCGTTGGGCGGAAGAGCGGTTGGCCCTTGAAGAGCCACTTATTCTGGCTGGCGACTACAATGTCATCCCCGAGCCTATCGACGCAAAGGTCCCGGAAGCCTGGGTCAATGATGCCTTGTTCCAGCCGGCGACACGCCAATCTTTCCGACGGCTTGAAAACCTCGGCTTCACCGATGCAGTTCGCAGCGTTACCGACAAAGGTGACGTCTATACATTCTGGGATTATCAGGCGGGTGCCTGGCAGAAGAACAACGGCATTCGCATCGATCACCTGATGCTATCGCCGGAAGCCGCGAACATGCTCGAATCCGCCAGCATTGAAAAACATGTCCGTGCCTGGGAAAAACCGTCGGATCATGTGCCGGTCGCGATTTTCATCACCTGACGCAACGAATTTATGACGATTTGGCTTAGACCTTCGGTGAATTGACAGATCTTGCCGGCATATCGCCATCGACCCGATCCAGAATTGCCTCAGAAATCGCCGGTCTTGACGATGTCCTCGGCCAGCACCATCGCGGTGCGCCGGTCGGCCTCGTCGGATATGGAAAACGCCTGCTCCTGCACGTCGCGGATCCAGGCTTTGTCCTGCTTGTTGGCGTGCTCCAGAGCCGCAGTCATCATCGCGAGACCGCGCACGGTCTTGCCTGCCTGAAACAGCAGATTGCCAAGCATGGCCTGCGCACCCGCATTGCCTTTTTGCGCCGATAGACGGAACCAGCGTGCAGCCTGGTTGGGGCTGGCTTGTCCGCCTTCGCCTTTCATCAGCATCTTGCCGAGTTCGAATTGCGCGTCGGAATCGCCGAAATTCGATGCTGCCTGCAGATAAAGATCGCGCGCCGCACTTGGGTTGGAATTGATCGGCGAATTCGGGATGCCACGTTTGACATAGCCGGCCAGCGCGACCAGCGCATCGGCGACGTAGCTTTCGTTCTCCGTGCCCTGATCGGCGCCTTCATGGACAACCTGCTCGAACATCTTATAGGCTTCGTAGTCATCTTCCTTGACGCCGTCGCCTTCCGCATACATGCGCGCAAGTTTCCAGTTGGCGCCCTGATGACCCTTTTCAGCGGCAAAACGCAGTGCTTTGACTGCCTCGTCCTTATGGCCGTTCTTATATGCGGAGAAACCAAACTTGAAGAGTGCGAACGGGCTGGAGTCTTCCTTCACCTCATTTTGCGTATCGAAGGCGAAACAAGGCATGGTCATAGCGCTCATCAAAAGGCCAAAGCCGACAATTGGACCAAAAAAACGATCAGCGATGAGCATGACTATAGTCTTCCTTTGCCCTCACCGTGAGTGTCGCAGCGTTACCGCGCGCCATACGAACGGTTCGAGCCCAAATCCCGCCAGCGCGCGTCATCGCGTCAGCCAGCAACGGGAGGGCCAAATCTCGCATGCCATTCCAGCGAACATTTGACCGCTTTCCGGCAATAGTAGGGCCAGAACAAAAGAAAACACTTGTGTCGAAAGCATACGATTGGCGAGATGACGCAACAATCGCGGAAGGGCCGTGTATCAACTTACGGCTCGAAGTTTTTGCCCATGAAACAAGTATCGTGTCCATCATTTCCCCAAGCGGAACATCTGTACCGTTACTCGATGTAACCAACCACCAAAGGTTGCCGCCCTTTCGAGTTGCTCCGGGTTTGTGGCGCAAAATGGGCAAATTCTGTCCTCTCCAGAGCCTGGACGATCATCGCGCCACAGTGTTGCTGAATCGTCACAAAATTTGATCGCCCAAGCAGGCAGGTATGAAAAAGCCCGGCGCTTGGCCGGGCTATTTGGATTTTCGCAATTTGGCTTAGAACTTGATTTTGCCTGCGAGAGACAATGCGCCGACGAAATCATCACCGAAATCATAGGTCACGTCATTGCCGCAGCCGCCAGTCTTTGGGCAAGCCGTCGGGCCATAGGAACCAGCTGCCAGCATGCCAACAGCGCCGCCTAAACGAAGCTCAACATTTTTGTTGGGTGCGTAAGACACGCCACCGGAAAGCAGATACGTATCGGTCTGGGTGGTCAAACCGGTCGACGTGCCGCGATCCCAGCTAAGCTGCGCCGATCCACTCCACTTGTCGTTGAATTTGTGGCCGATACCGGCAGCGACCGTCCAGCCATCCTGGAACATAAGATCGAGCGTCGTCAGCAGAACTGGCGATGTCGGGCCGCAACTCACAATGCCCTTGGTCGAAGTCGGGCAGAACGAGACGACGTTGAGAACGCTCCAATCTACCCATTTGACCGAGCCGAATGCCAGCCAGTCAGGTGCGATACCCGTCTGGAGTTTGAATTCGAGCGATTGCGGCATCGTAGCCGTGCCGTAAACGTCCGTAATCTTGTTGGCAAAAGGATTTGTCGGCAGTGGCGGAAGGCCCGTCAAGTCGACGGTACCATTGATCTGGCCAAGGTCGATCTCGGCATTGTAGATCAAGCTGGCACGGAAGGCGATTTCCGGAATTTCGTATGCAGCGCCAATACGCCAGCCCCAGCCATCCGCATCGAGGTCAAGCTTGCCTTGACCATCGAACAACGCAGCCGCCGGTCCGAACGCTGCCGGGCCCACGACCAGACGGTTTTTGTAGCCTGAAACTTCCTGGTAGGACACGCCGCCAATTGCACGGAGCTGACCCTTGCCAACATCAAACTTGTACGAACACGTCAGTCCGTAATCGTCGCTCCTGATGTCGGTCTCGATGTTCTGGTTTGCACCGACCCAGTCCGCACCGGGATTGGTATGGACGCCCCATGGCTGGCTGTAGGAGGCAAGGCAATCCGCGTCGGGCGTGAGGCCAACCTTTGCGCCGAAGCGCGGAACCGTATAGCTCGGGGTCTCGTGTGTCGACGTGGCGCCGCCACCGATACCGTTCGCTCCCAATCCATCGGCCGGGTTTGTGTCAACGGCGTTCTTGATCTTGCGGTCCGGCATCACATAGATAATGCCGGCTTCCGAAGCAAAGCGCTCCTGATCGAAAAGCAGATCCCAATTGTAGCCGTTGCGCTCCAGCCCCCCGGCCTGTGCTGCAGAAGCCACGCTTGTCAGAAGCAACGCTCCACCCAAAATCGTTGAAATAGCCCTAGACATTAAGTCCCTCCCCGAAGCCTTAAAAACTTCCTGATCCCCACACAGTTCAGGAAAATTGTTACCAATACGTAATACCTAACAAATCGCGGCGTGCGCGCAATCACCTGAAAATCACCGGTTTCGCGTATCGAACGCTCCAAAATCGGAAATTGGCGCAAAATCGCGAGCACGAGACGAAAATTTCGCGAATTTCGCGCTAATCCGAAATGATTAGCGGCAAAATCGATGGATTTTGAGCCGAAAACGCCCTTGTTGCTCAAATGCAACGGCGGCCAAAAATGACGGAATTGGGGCTTTTACCCGACCGAAATGGGGAAGTTACCCTTCACTGGCGCAGTAAAAACCCGTTGGACGCGCGCCGGATTCGCTCCGGCGCGCCAGGCCCCTAGCCTGCTTCGCGAACCCTGCGGATGGCCGTTTCGATCTTCTCGGCAGCGGCCTGAAGTTCTAACAACCGTTCGCGTTCCGCTTCCACGATTTCCGGTTTGGCATTGGCGACGAATTTCTCGTTGCCGAGCTTTTTGCTGATCTTGTCGCTTTCATCGGCGATCTTGCCGGATTCCTTGGTCAGACGCGCGATTTCCGCATTGACGTCGATCAAACTACCGAGCGGCAACGAAGCCGTCGCTTCGCCGATAACGAATTGCGCAGAGCCCTTTGGCGCGTCATCCGCCAGGGTAATCGTCTCGACACGTGCGCGCCATTTGATCGAGGCATCGTGGCGCTGCAAGCGTTCCTTCGTAACGTCATTGGCGCCGATGATGACGAGCGGCGCAACCGCCGATGCCGGGACGTTCATCTCCGCACGCACCGAACGTATTCCGGTGACCAGATCGATCAGCCAGTTGATGTCCGCTGCCGCCTCGGCGTCGACGAAATCCGGATCCGGCCAGCCTGCATGGCACAGCAACGTCTCACGGCTCTTGCCCTCGCCCGCTGCAAGCGCCCAGAGCTCCTCGGTCATGAACGGCATGAACGGATGCAGCAGCTTGTAAATCTCGTCGAGTACATGGGCAGCGCAGGCCTGCGCCTCCGCCTTGGCTTCCGCATCTTCTCCGTTGAACACCGGCTTCAAAAGCTCGATGTACCAGTCGCAGAACTGGTTCCAGACAAAGCGATACGCCGCACTTGCCGCCTCGTTGAAGCGGTAGCTGGCAATACCATCCGTGACATCGCGGACCGCATTGGTGAGTTCGGTCAGGATCCAGCGGTTAACGTTGAGCTTGGCATTTTCCGGACGGAACGAAGGATCACGGGCAACGCCGTTCATTTCGGCAAAGCGTGTCGAATTCCACAGCTTGGTGCCGAAGTTGCGGTATCCCGCGATGCGGCTCGGGTCGAGCTTAACATCACGCCCCTGCGCCGCCATGATGGCAAGCGTGAAGCGCAGCGCATCCGCACCATACTCGTCGATCAGTTCCAGCGGATCGATGACATTGCCTTTCGACTTCGACATCTTGGCGCCGTTCTTGTCGCGAACCAGCGCGTGCATATAGACGGTGTGGAACGGCTCCTCCCCCATGAAATGCAGACCCATCATCATCATCCGGGCTACCCAGAAGAAGATGATGTCAAAGCCGCTGACGAGAACACTTGTCGGATAGTAGGTAGCAAGCTCGGGCGTTTTGTCCGGCCAGCCCAGCGTCGAGAAAGGCCAGAGTGCCGAAGAAAACCAGGTATCGAGCACATCCTCGTCACGGGTCAGAATTTCACCGGGCTTGAGGTTTTCCAGAAGGTTCTGGACATGGGCCTTCATCGGCCCTTCATGCGCCAGATAATGCTGGACCGCTGCGCTCAGCGCTTCTTCTTCCGTCCGTTCCACGAACACCTGTCCATCGGGTCCGTACCAGGCCGGAATTTGATGACCCCACCAGAGCTGGCGCGAAATGGCCCAGGGCTGGATGTTTTCCATCCATTCGAAATAGGTTTTTTCCCAGTTTTTGGGTACGAAGTTGGTACGGCCTTCGCGCACGCTGGCAATCGCCGGCTTGGCAAGTTCGCCCGCATTCACATACCACTGATCGGTAAGATAGGGTTCGATCGGCACATCGCCGCGATCGCCGTGAGGAACAGCGTGCGTATGATCCTCGACTTTTTCGAGGTAGCCGCGCTCGTCCATCATGGCGACGATCAGCTTGCGCGCTACAAAACGGTCTTTGCCGTCAAGAGCATGTACCAGCTGGTCGAGAAGACTCGATTTCTCGAGATCTTCGAAAAAGTCATTGTTTTCCTTGAGGAAAATGGATGCATCCGTGTGCAGGATATTGATCTGGCGCAAATCGTTGCGCTTGCCGACTTCAAAGTCATTGAAATCATGGGCCGGCGTTATCTTGACCGCGCCGGAACCCGCTGCCGGATCGGCATAATCATCGGCAACGATCGGAATATGACGCCCGACCAGCGGCAGGATCACATTGTTACCGACCAAAGCATGATAGCGCTCGTCGTCGGGATTAACCGCGACACCCGTATCGCCCAGCATAGTTTCAGGACGCGTCGTCGCGACCACAATGAAGGTATGCGGGTTTTCCGGGTCGAAGGCCACGTTCTCGAGCGGATAACGGAAATGCCATAGATGGCCTTTGATCTCGCGCGACTCGACTTCTATGTCGGAAATCGCAGTCAGAAGCTTCGGATCCCAATTAACCAGTCGCTTGTCCTTATAGATCAGGCCCTGCTTGTAGAGCGTGACGAAAACTTCGAGCACGGCTTTCGACAAGCCTTCATCCATGGTGAAGCGCTCACGCGACCAATCGCACGATGCGCCAAGCCGCCTGAGCTGACCGGCAATGATGCCGCCGGATTCCGACTTCCATTCCCAGACCCGTTCGACAAACTTTTCCCGGCCCATTTCCCGGCGGCCCGGCTGTTGCCGCTCCATCAGCTGCCGCTCGACAACCATCTGCGTGGCAATGCCGGCATGGTCCATGCCCGGCTGCCAAAGCACGTTCTTGCCGCGCATGCGCTCGAAACGCACCATTATATCCTGGATCGTGTTGTTGAGCGCGTGGCCCATATGCAGCGAACCTGTCACATTCGGCGGTGGTATGACGATAGAAAATGCCTCGGCGCCCGGTTTGGAACCAGCTCCGGCCTTGAAGGCGCCGGCCTCGTCCCAGCGTTTTGCGATTTCAGGCTCTACGGTCGCGGCATCATACGTCTTCTCAAGCATGCGAAAGTGTCCGTCAGTTGCGGAAAGGGATTGGCTACGGTGTAAACCCAATGGCCGGAGATAAGTCAATGCTGACGTGTCGTTAACCCAATCACACAGAAAGCGAGAGATCCAGCTTTGGGACAATTGCTTTGTCACAACCACAACGATTACTTGGACGAAATTCATCCAAGAGGTTTTTCATGAGAGTGGTAAATTCAATTCTACTGTTCGCGGCATCGCTGGCCATCACAGCTTGTACCTCGTCCGGTATGCGGAGCATGGACTACAAGAAGAACCTTTCGGATCCTGTCGCTAAAAGGACGCTGCTGGCGCAATGTATCAGCGACTTCAATCGCCAATCGCAGAACAAGCGCGCAAACATGGCAGTTGTGATGCGCATATCGGAAAAAGATGCCCCATCCGTGTTCTGCAAACGTCTCATTGGTGGCATCGCCAGCGGCCGGATAACGACTTCTGACGTTGAGACCACCAACAGCCAGCATGTATCGCCTAAAGTGCTTAAAGTGATCCTGGGTCAATAGCGACAACATACATTTTCGCTAGCGAGCTACCGCCTGCCGCCACGCGCCACGCGCTCGATCTCTTCGCGCACGAGGCGTTCGACCAGCGTCGGTAAATTGTTGTCGAGCCAGTCCTGCAGCAGAGGCCGCATGAGTTCCTGCGCGATTTCGTCGAATGAGCGCCGCTGTTCGCTCCTGACCGCGAATGAGAGATCATCAAATGCAGCGCTGACCTGGCGCTCGGCGGTCTCGGACAGGATCGGTTCAAGAGTGCGCTGCAGATCCAGAGACACTCCGTCATCTCCGCTATCGGCTGATGATTCGATTGCAGGCGCCGTCGGCGACGCCTCGTCTGGTTCCGCGAAATCGATTTCGCTCGCAACCTCGACAGGTTCAGCAATGAAGTCCTGTTCTGGCGTCGGTTCCGGGGTGGCTTCTGGCGTTAGAAAACCCTCCGGAATGGCCGCGGCGGGCGTGACGGTATCTTCGACTGGTTTTGTCCGCGGTTCAGCCGGAGCCACAGGTGCTGACC
>NZ_JBFUMG010000039.1:0-18701 GCF_054049495.1 Phyllobacterium sp. P5_D12
ACCGAATGGCGTGTCAGAGGTATCCATGTCGTTCCCGCGGAAAAGGCAGACGTGCCTCCAAGATGCGCACACCTTTCGACCAAAAGCACTCGTGCCCCTTCAAGCGCCGCGAAAATCGCCGCCGACAGCCCTGCTGCGCCCGCCCCGAGGACAGCCACGTCATAGGTTTGACTGGATTCGCTCAATGTCCGGTGCATGCCATTGCCTCCCGCGTTTTCAGGCGGCGAATACTCAGTGATGGGCCAGAATTTCGCCCAAAAATGCACGTGTGCGTTGATGCTTGGGGGCACGGAAGAAGTTTTCGGGATCGTTCTCTTCAACAATCTCACCGTCGGCCATGAAGATCACACGATCGGCGACCTGGCGCGCGAAGCCCATTTCATGGGTCACGCAGATCATCGTCATTCCATCGCGGGCGAGCGACACCATGGTGTCGAGAACTTCCTTGACCATTTCCGGATCAAGCGCCGAGGTCGGCTCATCGAAAAGCATGGCCTTTGGCTCCATGCAGAGCGCCCGGGCGATCGCCACACGCTGCTGCTGGCCGCCGGAAAGCTGCGCCGGGTATTTGGCGGCCTGATCGCCGATGCGAACCCGCTCAAGATATTTGCGGGCCGTGGCTTCAGCTTCGGCGCGCGACAGTTTGCGCACGCGCATCGGGGCGAGAATGCAGTTTTCCAGAACCGTTTTGTGCGGGAACAGGTTGAATTGCTGAAACACCATGCCGACCACGCGGCGCACGGCATCAATGGCTTTTTGGTCATTGTGCAGGCTGTGTCCTGCCACGACGATCTCGCCGCCATGGCTGACCTCCAGCGCATTGATGCAGCGGATCAACGTTGACTTTCCTGACCCGGATGGCCCGCAAAGCACGATCTTCTCACCTTTTGCAACCGTCAGATTGATGTTCTTGAGCGCGTGAAAAGTGCCGTAATATTTTTCCACGTCGCGCATCATTACCATGGGCTGGTCGTCGTTCTGTTGGCGGGACGTGATGGTCTCGTTCGGATGTGTCACGGTTCTGTTCCTTTCTACCTGGAGGCGCCGGCTGACATGCGCCGCTCAATGTTCCGACCCCAGAGCGAGAGGGGCCAGCACATGGCGAAATACATCGCGCCCACAACTCCAAAGACGAGAAGCGGCCTGTAAATCTGATTGGAGACGATCGATCCGGCACGGGTCAATTCGATGAAGCCGACAATCGCCGCAAGCGAAGTCCCCTTCAGGAGTTGCACCAGGAATCCGACCGTCGCCGGGAGGGAGAGTTTGAATGCCTGCGGCATGATCACGTCGATCATGAGGCTGCGGGTATGAAGGCCAAGTGCCATGGCTGCCTCCGTTTGCCCCCTTGGAACTGCCTGTATTGCGCCGCGCCAGATATCACCGAGGAACGCCGAGGCATGGGCGGTAAGCGCGATACCGACAGCGGCCCAGGCTGGAAGGTTGAAGCCGAGCAAAGGCAGACCGAAATAGGCGACGAACAGCTGCATCAGCAGCGGCGTGCCCTGAAAAAGTCCGATCCAGCCGATCGCAATCATGCGGATCCACGTCACCGACGATACACGCATAAGCGCCACGATGATGCCGAATGCGATCCCGCCAACAAATCCCATGGCTGTCAGGACGAGCGTCCAGGCGAGGCCTTGTAACAGGTAGGCAAACTCTTGCGGTCCCATTTCGTATCCTCCTCAACGTTGCGGGTAATTGAAGGCGCGGCGGCCTATTTCAGCTAGGAGCCACATCGTGGCCAGCGAGATCACCAGATAGATTCCTGTCAGCGTGAAATAGGTTTCAAAACTGCGGAAGGTTTCCGCCTCGATACGCTGCCCGACGGAGGTCAGCTCGTAAGCGGAGATCGAAGTACAAATCGAGGTGGTCAACGTCAACAGGATGAACTGGCTGGACAGCGACGGATAGATCGCGCGAATTGCGGGCTTCAGAACGATGAAGCGGAAGACTTCATGTTTGTGCAGGCCGAGTGCAAGTCCAGCTTCCGTTTGCCCCGTGGGTATGCTTTCGACGCCGCCACGAATGATTTCTATGGCGTAGGCGCCGCCGTTCAAACCGAGTGCGAGAATGGCGGTGATGGTAGGGTTGAGCCTGACGCCAGCGAGAGGCAGGGCGAAGAAGATGAAGTAAATCTGGACCAGAAATGGCGTGTTGCGGATAACCTCGACAAACGCCGTGACCAGAAAGGACGGCACACGCATCTGGGCTCTGAGGATCGCAACGCCCAGCACACCGATGACTGTAGCAATGGACATGCCGGCGATGGCGAGGAACAGGGTTCCTAACGCCCCAAACGCCAAACTTTGCCACGCATCGGTGACCACGCTGAAATCAAGTGTCATTCTCTACCTCCCTGCGTTGCGCGCCTCAGTCCCAATCGGGTTCCCAATCGAAGCGGGTATAGCGTTCGCCACGAGCAAGGCCATGGATAGCGGCCATATCCTCCGGCGATAGTTCGAAATCGAAAATGTCCCGATTGGCGATGATGTTCTCAAGCTTGGAAGAGCGCGGAATCGCCCCGACATTCTTCTGCTGGATATGCCAGCGCAGCGTGATCTGGCTCGCCGACTTGCCGTATCTGCGGCCAAGATCATTGAGGAGATCCGACGCAAAGACCTTGCCGCGCGCTATCGGCTGATAGGCATTCAGCAGCATGTCGGCCTGGCGCATCCGCGCGAGCAATTTCTCTTGCGACAGAAACGGATGATACTCGACCTGATTGCAGAACAGCTCTGGTTTGTGCACGTCGAGTGCTTCGTCCAAAAGAGTGACGGTAAAATTGCTGACACCGATCAGCCGGGTTTTTCCTTGCGCCTTCGCGTCGGCGAATGCGGCAAGTGTCTCGCCGAGTGGAATGTCCTTCGCGGGCCAGTGAATCAGAAGCAGGTCGACCTGATCGAAGCCGAACCTGTCGAGGCTTTCATCGACACGGCGCGCGACGGTTTCCGGCGCCMGGTCGTCGAACCAGATCTTGGTCGTGACAAAGAGTTCATTTCTTGGCACGCCACTGGCCCGCACTGCGCGGCCGACTTCTACCTCGTTGCCGTAGCGGATTGCTGTATCTACCTGGCGATAGCCGAGTTCGATCGCTGTGCGGATCGCGGCCTCGCCTTCCGGGCCCTTCAGCTCGAATGTGCCGAAGCCGAGCACCGGTACCGCTTCACCTTGAATTGTCTTGGTCATCAGATCGGTCATCAGGCACTCTCGGCAAATACTGGTTTCAAGACATTCAGCGAGGCCTGCTTGGCCCGTTCCGCCCAAACGCCGGCGACAATCCGGTCGACTGGTGACAGCTTCATCGTCATGCCGCAGCCCTGCCCTCAGCCAGCATTTCCGAAAGTGTCACCGTTCGGTCCTCGCGTGCCGCCACATCGACCGCGAGGGTCGCGGCAAGCGTCGACATGCCATCGCGGGCGGTGATAAGCGGTTTCGCCTCACCGCGAATGACAGCGACGAAGTGGTCGAGTTGATTCACATAGGTCAGTGATCCATCGCCCGTGCGATGTTCGCGAACCAGCGGATGCTGCCAGTGATCGTTCTCGTTGGCATGACGCCAGAGATACATGTCGGAGACCGAAAGAGCGGCCTTGCGCCCTGCCAGGAACAGGCACGGTCCGGGCTGCGTCGGATGATAGAGCGCCTGGCCCGATGTATATTCCCAGGCCCAGGGGCTGACCGCACCGTCCGAAATCAGGAATGTACCAAGGACGCCGTTGACGAAGCGGATCGAGATACTGGCCGTATCCTCGACCTCGAAGCCGCGCCGCGCGGACGAGGTGAAGGCGCGGATGCTTTCGATCTCGCCGACGAGATACCGCAGGACGTCGATGTCGTGGATCAGGTTGATGAGAAGCACGCCGCCACCGATCTTCCTTCGCCATTCCGTGTTGAAATAATCGTCCGGCTTGTCGAACAGCGTCATGCCGTTGACGGCAACGAGCGGTCCGAGTTCACCCGCGTCGATTGCGCGTTTCGCCGCGCGGATATCGGGGCTGTGGCGGCGCTGATGGCCAACCAGAACCGGGACGCCTGACCGTTCGGAAGCCTCGACGATGCGGGCAGCGGCGGAAAGGCTTTCCGCGATCGGCTTCTCAATCAAGCTGGGCACTCCGCGCTCGATGCAGGCCAGTGCCGCCGGCGCATGGAGGCGGTTCGGCAGCGCTATGATCGCGCCGTCAGGTTTGGCTTCGTCCAGCATGGTGTTGTAGTCGACCCAGTGGGGAACGGACAGGCGAGCGGCCAGCTGCGCCGCTTCCGGCGACGGATCGCAGATCGCTGCAATCTGCGCAGTCGAATTCGATACCAGCAGTTCGGCATGCTCGCGGCCGATGAGGCCGGCACCCATCAGGGCAATGCGTGTCATGTTGTCATCTCCGCTATGGCGCGCAAAGCGAGGCGGTAACCGTAGGCCCCGAAGCCGGCCATCACAGCCGTCGCAGTCGTCGATACGAGCGACTTGTGATAGATCGCTTCGCGCTGATGTATGTTAGAAATATGCAGCTCGATCTTTGGACCGGTGAAGGTCTTCAATGCATCGAGGATGGCAATCGACGAAAAGCTGAAACCGGCCGGGTTGATAATGATCCCGGCGGCCTCATGACGGGCCGAATGGATCGACTCGATGATTTCGCCTTCAAAGTTCGACTGGCGAAAGTCGATGGTCAGTCCGAGTTCGGCCGCATCCGCCATGCACCAGCTGCGGATATCGCCCAGCGTGGTATGGCCGTATATATCGGGCTCGCGCTCGCCGAGAAGGTTGAGATTCGGCCCATTCAGAATGAAAATATTACGCATATCAAGTTCCCTGCGGCTGATCGGGAGCGCGGCTATGTAAGAGCGGCCGCGCACCCATTTCGTGTCATGGCTTCAATAAAGATCGTTGCAGCCGCTATTGCACGCTGAACGGAACACCCTCGAGCTTTTCGGGGAAGTTCGGCAAATCCTCGCCGAGCCACTTCTTGTTGATGGCCGCCAGGCGGCCGTCAGCGCGGATCTTGTCGATGAACTGATTGAGCCAGTCATTGATTTCCTTGTCGCCGAGCTTGGTAGTGACGCCCATCCACTGCTCGTTGAAAACGACCTTCTGCTCGAAATCATTGCCGGGAGCAGCCTTGTCCAGGTTGATCTTGTAGGTGGTGTTGCCACCGATGGCGTCCACCTGTCCGGATACAAGCGCCTGCATATTGGAGCTGTCATCGTCGAAGCGGCGGATGTTCGGAACGTCACCGAGCGCTGCCGTAATCGCCTTGTCCTGCGCTGCGCCGCGCGGCACGCCAATACGAAGGTCCTTGGCGTCCTGAATGGTCGTGATCTTGTTCTTTGCGCTGGACAGAAGAATAATCTTCAATCCGGCATAGGGCTTTGTGAATTGTACCGCCTTGGCGCGATCGGGATACATGCCCATGACGGCCATCTGCAGGTCGACCTTGCCGGTCAGAAGGTTTGGAATACGGGCAGCAACGGCGTTGGGTACGAATTCGACCTTCACGCCCATTTCTTCCCCGATGAGGTTTGCCACGTCGACATCGTAGCCGATGTTTTTGCCGCCGGCATCGATGGAGCCCCAGGGCGCCTGTTCACCCATGACGCCGACGCGGATGAAACCGGCTTCCTTGATCTTCTCCAGCGCCTGCGCATGGGCGTTGGATGCGGCGAGCGCCATGGTGACCCCTGCCACCATCGCAAGTGCTGTGGTCCGAAATGAAAAATTACCCAACATGAAAAGTCCTCCTCTTGTTGCCGTTGGTCAAATTTTTTGGAGCGGCAAAACTCCTCTTTAGCCATTTGGCGTCGCCAAAGGCGTCCTTCGAAGCGTCGACCCGCTCGATCTCTATATTTCTATTTCGGCCCTCGGGTTCGCCTAAGTGCCCAACCCCCTCAAGACGATGACCGGGATGATACTGCGATATCTTGCTCCGGATGGGCATCAGGACCTCGCTGCCATTGACCGGTAGTGGGAAACGGTGTGCGAAATGCCTTCGCGGAGAGGCGTAAAAGGCATTGTTCCAAGCAGCGTGCGATTGTCGGTCGGAGCGATGTCTGGCGCCATCGGAACGGCCGGTCCGTCGAAATCGATCCTTGCTTCCGGAACCTCAGCCACGATCGCCGCGATCACATCGGGCACATCTTCCGTAGCGCCGCCCAATGAAATCGCGTGGGCGCCTTCAAATGACCGGGTTGCCGCTGCGGCAAAGGCGGCCGCCACGTCTGCGACAAAAACCAGATCCTGCGGACCCGAATAGCCGATCGTGTAAGCATTGCCCGCAACTGCCTCGCGGCAGGCGATCGTTGGGCCGGCTGTAAGCCCGACCTCCCGGCCGGGGCCATAGACGACCGTGGGGCGCAGACCGATGCTGGCGATGCCTGCATCATGCCAATAGGCGCGCGCGCTGCCTTCGCAGGCGAGCTTGAAAGCTCCATATTGCGTCACTGGATAAGGTGCGGCGCCGTCATCGGGACCGAACACCGCCGCACTGCTCGCATACGCAACACGCTCAATTCCATTGGTCTTCGCTGCTTCGAAGACGTTCAGCGTCCCGATCAGATTGACCTTGGCGCCAAGAACGGGATCGTTCTTGCAAGCCGGGGTCAGCAATGCCGCCAGGTGAATGATGGAGGAACAATCACGTGCTGCCTCGTTCAGGGCATCTCCATCGGTGATGTCGCCCTGGAACCACTCGACGCGATCCGCCTGTTCGCCGGCGATCTCCCGCAGGATCCGGCGATCGACCGTGCGGTCGAAGATGCGGACCGCATGACCCTGCGCGGTCAGCGCCTTGAGGATCCAGCCGCCCAGGAAACCCGCGCCGCCCGTGACTAATATCCGCGTCATGAGCTGGCCCTCATGTCTTCAGCCGTGAGGGAAAATGCCGTTTCATAGATATTGCTGACGGGGCCGGCCAAAACGCAGCTGGCAAGTGCCAGCCGCTCGGCCTCGGGCAAGGCGGAGTGCAAACCTGGGCTGGACGAGCCCTCGATCAGGATCACGACGTCAAATCCGGTCTCGCGCATTTCCTTGCGCAACTCGGTTTCGCGTGTGCGCACGCTGGAAACCTCGTTGCGGGAAACACCGATGTGAACGCTGGAGACGCCACGCACGGCCAGGATGGCTTCGGCAAGCAACTGCGCCTTTTCCTTCAACTGCTTTTCGGCATCATCGCCTGCGAGGTCGACGCGGATTGTCGCCATGCTGCCGCCATCGCCCTTGCCCGCTGTCGCGATCGTCTCGCAGGCAACGCGCAGGAAATTCTGGAAGCTCGGCGCGATAGTGGCCGTCCAGGGCGTCGGGTTGTTGAGTCGCTCGAGATAATCGGGCGATCGGAAGGTTTCGAGGCTTTCGCCTGCATAGATCGTACCGAAGGCGTAACGGGACGCATAGGGCGCGTGCAGACGCTTGCCCGTGGTAAAACCAGGGATGGACAAGCGTTCCGGCATATGTTCGCGCGTATGCCATTCGATATAGTCACCAACAGCGCCTTCGGCGATGTCATGCCACATCACGAGAAAGGCAGAGCCCTTCAGTCCCATTCTTTTTCTCCTCCTATTCGCCTTGTCAGTTGCTGCTCCCGCTTGACAAGCAGGCCGTTTCCGACCCATGTAGGCTACTAGAATGTTAGTATGTTGCAAATGTCAAGCGCCACTTTTTGGCAAACAGACGTGCAGGGACAAGATTGGGAGACCAAATGACGGGAAAAGAAACACCACGCGTTGCAATCGTAACGGGAGGAGCAGGCGGTCTCGGATTTCCGATCGCAGCACGTTTGGCGGCGAAGGGCCACAAGGTCGCGCTGTGGGATATCAATCGCGAGAGCGTCGAGGAAGCGGCGGCAAAACTGCCCGGCGCGAAAGGTTATGTCGTCGACGTGACGGACGCAGCGGCCGTCGATGCGGCAATGAAAGAAGTCGTGGCCGACATGGGGCCGCTTGGCATTCTCGTCACCGGTGCGGGCCATAACGGCCCAGTCGAAAGCTTCGCGAAATATCCTTTGGAAGGCTGGCGGTTTGTCATGTCACTCAACCTCGACGCGGTTTTTATCTGCTGTCAGGCAGCGGTCCGTGAAATGCTTAAGACCGGCTATGGCCGAATCGTCAATATTGCCTCGATTGCCGGTAAGGAGGGCAATCCCAATGCAGTGGCCTATTCCGCATCGAAGGGAGGCGTCATCGCCCTGACCAAATCGGTCGGCAAGGAGCTCGCAACTACCGAGATCCGTGTGAACTGCGTCACGCCTGCGGCAATCGAAACCGAGATGATGAACCAGCTGACGCCGGAATTCCGGGCCTATGTGACCGCGAAAATTCCAGTCGGCCGGCTGGGCCAGGCCGATGAGGTCGCAGCGCTCGTCTCGTGGCTAGCCTCGGAAGAATGCTCGTTCTCGACGGGGGCAGTCTTTGACGTCTCCGGCGGCCGTGCGACCTACTGAGGCCTGACATGTACAAGCAATATCCACTTTCACTCGCCTTCCTCACCGTACAGGGCTGCCCGCCACTTGAGCATGTGAAGGCAGCCGCCCAGTCCGGCTACGATATGGCCGGGCTGCGCCTGATCGCTCCGCATGGCCTGGAACTCGCCCATCCGATCGTCGGAAACACTTCCCTGATCCGGGAAATCAAAACAACGGCCGCCGATCTCGGTATCTCTTTCTATGACGGCGAAGTGTTCACGCTGCTTCCAGAGACCGATGTTGAAAGCTGGTTGCCGGTGATCGAGGTAGCAGCTGAATTTGGCATGCCGATGATGCAGATCACCTGCGAGGACCATGACCTTTCCCGGGCGGGCGACAGGCTTGGCCGGATTGCCGACGCCCTAGCACAGCACGGCATGAAGATGGCCATCGAATTCATGCGGTGGCGCTCCACCGCAACGATCCAGGATGCTGCCCGCCTTGCGGCGGCATCGGGACGCGACAATGTGGGGATTCTTCTTGATGCCTTGCACCTGTCGCGGTCCGGTGGAAGTCCTGCCGATGTCGCGGCTTTGTCAGAGGGCCAGGTTCTTTACCTTCAGCTCTGCGATGCCCCTGCCCAGCAGCCACCGGACAATGCCGCCTGTATCGCGGAAGCAAGAACCGGGCGAATGTTTCCAGGCGACGGCGGACTGTGGCTGAGCGAGCTGATGTCCGTCCTGCCCCGCGACATTACCATCAGTGTCGAGACGCCACACAAAGGCGATTCGACATTGAGTTTCGCCGAGCGAGCCGAAAAGGGAATGGCGGCCACACGCCGTTTTCTTGACGCGCTCGAGAGCTGATGGCAACGGAGTTATTGAAGACTATTGCTTTCGTCGCGGCCTGCGTCATAGAGGACTAGCATTGCTCTGCACGATGGATGGGTACCGGCGAACATTAGGAGGACCGTAGGAATGGATCAAAGGCCACGATCCTCGCTGGGCGTTCGGGTAACCGAGAGATTGCGGCGGGCTATCCTCGATGGTGAAATCGAACTGGGCGACGCCTTGTCCGAAGACAAGCTGGCTACCACTCTCGGCGTCAGCAGAAGCCCGGTCAAGGAGGCCTTTGCGACGCTCGAACAGGAAGGATTGCTCGACGTTCGCCCGCAACGAGGCAGCTTCGTCTTCCTGCCGACGCATGAGGACACGGTGAACCTCTGCGAATTCCGCAAGATGATTGAAATCGAGGCGCTGCGTCTTGCAATGCAGAGCCGGCGCGACGAAACCCTGGCGGCCATGCGTACCGCAGCGGACGACATGAATGCCGCCTGTGAAGCCGGCGACAACCTGAACAGCGCGCGCGCCGACGGGCGCTTCCACGACGCTTCGCTCGAGCATTGCGGAAATCCCTACCTCATCAATGCCTATCGGTTGGTGTCGAGCAAAGTAGCCGCACTACGCTCACACCGCTCGACGCTCCCAACGCGCAAACAGGCGAGTGGCGAACATCTTGCCATTGTCGCAATGCTGGAGGCCGGAGATATGGTAAAGGCACTCGAATTGCTCAGCACGCATATTCTGATGATGTCGAAGCGATACGGCATAGGGACAGAGCCTGCGCGAAGCTCGGGAAGCCGTGCTGCCCGCAGTCCGACACTGGACCATATCGGGCCGCTTCTCGACTAAGCGGCCATTACGGTTCATCGACCGCCGCAGCGGTTCCAGCCCCGCCCCGCATCGCCGAAAGCTTCGCAACCGTCCGCCGTTACCGCAACCGTGTCCTCCAGCTTTATGAAGCCGAGCCGTAGATGCTGCCAGGTCGTTTCGATCGACAACACCATTCCCGTCTCCAGTGCCAGACCGCGATGCGTCGCTGGATACGGGATCGGCCCGTCATCGAGAAGCCGCGGCGCCTCATGGGAAACCAGTCCCATCCCGTGTGCAACGAAACTCATGCGTCCGTCGCGCTTTGCTGACATGAGCGGCGCGGTTGCCGCGAAGATATCCTGGCCGATGGCCCCGCTGCGGATCGGCCGTCTGGCTGCTTGCTGTATTTCTTCGATGACTGCCAGCGCATCTTCTAGTTCCGGCGAAGGCCGGCCRAGGATGCCCATGCGACAAAGATCGCCAATGTAGCCGCGATAGTTTCCGCCCGAATCGAGTGATATGATATCGCCCTCCTGCAAGCGTTGATCCGAGGGGGCACGGTTCAGGCTCGTCCCCGCGGTGATCAGGCAATATTCGAACACCAGGTCGCGTTGCACCTCCTCCCGGCGCAGAACCTCGACGATATCCTGCTTGGTCTGGCCCGGCTCTATATGGGAAAACGTCGCCATGATGGCGTCGACCACGCGCTCCGATGCCTGCCTGAGATCATCGAGTTCTGCAGGGGTCTTCACCGCCCGCAGCGATTCCAGAGTTTCGACGCAATCCGAAATCGCAGCATTCGGCAAACCAGAACGAAGGACCTGAAATGCGTCAGCCGGCAGGAAACCCAGTTCCACTCCGATTGAGGATACCGGAATTCCGGAAGCTGCTATCCGTTCGAGGCAGTGTTGCATCGAATCGACCGATCCCCGTGCCTTCAGGTCGAGGGTGCCCGGCCAGAAACGACCGAGATCACGCTCGTAACCTTCGTTGGGATTGCCGATATAGGCGGCAAGATCGGGACGACCTTTGGGATAGATCAGGATTGGCAGGTAGCGGCTGAGGCCGGTCGCATCCATGTAGTCGAACATGAAAAAGCGATAGCCACCGAGCAGGTACTGGACATTGTGCTTCGACGAAACCAGGAGCAGGTCCAGCCCTCGCTCCTGCATCAACCGGTCAAGCAACGCCGTGTCGAAAGGCGGCATCGCCGCCGCCTGCAAAGCAGTCATCGTTTCCTCCATTCTTCCCGCCTGGATGACCCGCAATATGGCGGCTTTAACCTGCAGCGCGGGTGGGCCTGGTCGTTTGTGCAGTGTCGAATTCGTCCATGTATGCCCGGCAGGTTTCCAGGGTCAGCCTGCTCCACTCCGCCGGTCCCATGGCCGCAAGCCTGGAATGACTCGGCACCTCGACACTGACAATCAGGTTGTCGGGCAGCGCGCCTATGATGCCGGCGACATCGACGCCGCCCTCGCCCGGCAACAGCCGCTCCTGCCTTGCGGTGAACAGCAGTTCCTCCTTGGTCGTGGGAATTCCGGGCGGCGCATCACAAATCTGGAAATAGCTCATGCGGGCGGGATCGATTGCGCGGATGTCGGCGATCGTTGTCTTGGACCGTGCCACGTGGATGAGGTCGATCAATATCTCGCCGTTCGGGCGCGCGGCCTCAGAGACGATACGGCTGGTCGTGGCCGCATTGTTCAGCGTCGTCCAGGGTGTGAATTCGAGATTGGCGGTCAAGCCGAATGGCGCCGCAGCGTCGCAAAGTAAGCCGTAGGTTTCAGTCATCCGCGCCTCATCCGGATCGTCGCCAGCCACAACGATTGTGCGTGCACCGATCTTTGCTGATGCTTCCAGCATGGGAAGCCAAAGCTCGACCCCAGACACCCCATCAATGCGGGCAATCTCGACATCGAGGACTTTGACGCCTGTATCGTCGATACGCAGCAGCGTTTCGCGAAGCATGGCTGGATCGTCCATCAACGGAAAGGCTTGGCCGCCCGGCAGAGTAGGCATCATGCGGATGCCTGCCAGATCGTATCCTGCCTCGGCAGCGAATTCGATCATCTTTGGCGGGCTGGTCTCGATTGTCATGTACGAAAGCGAATACAGCCTGCTCATGCATTTAGTCCTTTGATTGATGTCTACGAAACGGTTCAGCGGTTGAACATGCTGCCCGCACGCCACCGCATCTCGCGATACTGTTGACATACAGTACCTCATTTGACAAGCATCCCCATGGAACATGGTTTGGAGGTAAGTCCGATGAAGGCTCCGGTATATCTGGGAAAGGGAAGCACGGATTATCGCCCCAGCATCGACCGTGGGGAGGTCGATGCCGCGAAACTAGGACTGACGAATTGTGGGTCTGGTTTCTCGATTCCGCGACGTCCTGCCAACCACTGGACGCCCGCGGTATTTAGGGTACAACAAAACCATGAGCGAACAGGAACACTCAGGCATCAAGGCCAACAAGAACATCAATCCGATGAAGAAGAGCCCGATCAGCCGGCAGCAATCGCTTGCCGCCATCGTGGCCGACAAGCTCAAGGCATCGATACTCAATCGTGAACTGTCTCTTGGCGAGGCCCTTTCGGAGGAAAAGATTGCCGCCGCCATGGATGTCAGCCGGACRCCCGTACGCGAGGCGTTGACGATTCTGCAGTTGCAAGGATTGATTGTCATCCTGGCCCGCCGCGGCAGCTTCGTCTTCAAGCCCAACCGCGAGGAGCTTCATTCACTCGTGGAATATCGCCTCCATCTCGAGATGTTGGCGGCCGGCTTGGCCGTCGAACGGGCGCCCAAGGCGCTGTACGGCGCAATGATGGTTGCTATAATTGCGATGGAGAAAGCCCGCGCATCCGACGATGCGTTGGCCTATGCCGAGGCCGATACACGCTTCCACGACGCCATGTTCGAACACTGCGGCAACCCCCTGTTCGCCGAAGCTTTCGAAATCGCCGCTGGTCGCATCGCGGCACTTCGCGCCCATCTCTCCGAGCAGCTTGGACTGCATCGGCAGAAAACCTTCGAAGAGCATCAGCAGATGGCGGAGGCGGTCAAACGACAGGATATCTCGACGTTACGCGAGCTGCTTCAAGTGCATATCCAGGCGATGGAGCCGAACTACGCCAGTGCACTGGCAATCCTTTAGCCGTAGTAGCGACCGACCCCGGACGTGTGGCTGGCCAGGAATTGCCTCCACAATCGCCCGGAACCGCTTTCGAAAGGTCTCAAGCGGGAGATGTAATCTTCACATCAGCCACAGTCGCTTCTATATGATCGATGAGATTGTCCGGCAGTTTCAGACGCCCGGCAAGCAGGTCGAGATAGCCGCGCTCCGCCCGCGTTTGCGGATCGATAGCCAGGCGCGAAGCGGTATAGAGTTCGACCTTCTGCGCGTCGGTAACCGCAGCCGCGACCAGTCCGTCCACATCGACAGGCGAGGACAGCTCGTTCTTGAGGAACTCCTGCGTATCGCTGTTGATGCCGGAGAGTGACAGTTTTTCGATGATGCGCGCCTTTTCGGTCTCGTCCACCATGCCATCGGCACGGGCTGCTGCGATCATGGCGCGTACCAGCACCAGTGCAAACTCATGTTCACCCTGTGGCGCGGTTTCGGGGCGGAAGCTTGAATCATCCGGAGGCGGAGCAAGCTCGCCGGTGGAAGCTTGCGTTGCTTCAGCGGGAGCCTTGCCCGACTGGTAGTTCTGATAAGCCTTGTAGGCGAGCCCGGCGACGGCGGCGAGACCGCCAAGTTTCAGGGCACTGCCAGCCACCTCACGGCCAGTGCCGGTGCCGAGAAGAATCGCAGCAAGCGCACCGGTGGCGAGCGGATTGTCCTTGGCAAGTTGCGTCGCCTTGCCGGCCGTGTCGCGAACCGATGTTCCAACTCCGGGARCATTGCTTCCCAGGAAATCATCGAGAATCTTCTTCGGATCAAGCATGCGTCTCTCCTCATGGCTGCATGAATTGGCTCCGCTTAGTTAGGACCGGGTTCATGGCATTGCAATGACAGCAGAGGAATTTGTCAGACGCTCAGGAACCTATGTGAGCCTTCTCGCCACGCTCTTTGGCCAAGCGCACCTGCTTCTGCCGCTCGGCAAAACGGGCACGGTCTTCGTCCGTGCGCTCGTGGTAGCAATTGGGACAGGAGACGCCCTCTTCGAACAACGGCGAGAGTTTGTCCTCCGGCGCAATCGGATTGCGGCAGGCGTGGCAAAGTTCCGCCTCACCCTCGATGAGACCATGTCCAACAGATACCCGCTCGTCAAAGACGAAGCATTCGCCCTCCCAGCGGCTTTCCTCCGCTGGTACATCCTCGAGATATTTGAGAATCCCGCCCTTCAGATGAAACACATCGTCGAAGCCGAGGCCTTTGACATAGGCCGTCGCCTTCTCGCAGCGAATGCCGCCAGTGCAGAACATGGCGATTTTCTTGCCTTCCAACTCCTCGCGGTGGCTCTCCACCCACTGCGGAAACTCGCGAAACGTCTTGGTCTGCGGATCGACGGCGCCTTGAAACGTCCCGATCGCCGTCTCATAATCGTTACGCGTGTCGATGACGATCGTGTGCGGATCGGAGATCAGCGCATTCCAGTCGGTCGCGGGCACATAGGTCCCAACGCTTTGCAGCGGGTCGATATCATCGACGCCCATGGTGACGATTTCCTTTTTCAATCGCACCTTCATGCGTCTGAAAGGCATCTCGCTCGCGTAGGAATACTTCAGCTCCATCCCCGCAATGGCCGGTTCGGCCTCGAGGAAATCAACGAGGATCTTGATCGCCGCAGGCGTTCCGGCGACAGTACCGTTGATACCCTCTGCGGCCAAAAGCAGTGTACCCTTGATCCCTTGCCCGCAGCAAAGCTTCGCCAGCGGCTCCTGCAGCGACTGGTAGTGATCCAGCCGGGCAAAGCGATAGAGTGCTGCCACCGCAAAGGGCATGTTTGAGGTATGGTCTGTCATGATCGCATCCAACTACTGCGCTAGAGCGTCAAATTCAAGGGTTTTGCGAGGAGACAGTAAGTGGCACCTCCATTATGCCCGATCCAGGAAATCCAAGGTAGACAAACCGGATGCACACTACTAAATCGATTGAAGTTCAAGCCAGCGGAGAATTGAAATGACCCAGAAGACCGATCTGCTCTTACCCGTCCTCAAGGGCCAGCCGGTTATTCCGGTCATTCTCATCCAGAATCTCGCCGATGCCGTTCCGTTGGCGCGGGCGCTTGCCAAGGGCGGCTTGCCAGCAATCGAGATCACGCTGCGCACTGCTGCTGCTCTCGATGCCATCCGTGCCGTCGCCAATGAAGTGCCGGAGGCCATCGTCGGCGCCGGAACCATTCTCAATGCCCGTCAGTATGACGAGGCCGTCAACGCTGGTTCCCGCTTTATCGTCTCGCCCGGCGCGACACCGCAGCTCATCGAAGCCGCGCGCGACAGCAAGGTACCGCTGCTTCCGGGCGCCATCACGCCGGGCGAGATCATGTCCTTGCGCGAAGAGGGCTACACAATGCTGAAGTTTTTCCCCGCCGAACAGGCTGGCGGCGCAGCTTTCCTGAAATCCTTGTCGTCGCCGGTGGCCGGCACGCTGTTCTGCCCGACCGGCGGCGTCAGCATCGCCAACGCCAAAAGCTATCTCAACCTGCCGAATGTCGTCTGCGTGGGTGGCTCGTGGGTTGCCCCGGAAGAACTGGTAAAGGCCGGAAAGTGGGACGAGATCACCAAGCTCGCCGCCGAGGCAGTCAAGCTCGCAGGCTAACACCGGTTATGGGAGTGTTGGGATGAGGCGCTTTTGCAGAGCTGCTTCGATTTCGAGGTAGACTGCCTCTTCCGAGAAAATGACATCGTTGTTATCGAAGCGGATTATTTCGAAGCCCTGACCGCGCAAAAATGTATCACGGTCCTGATCGTGCCGGATACCACTGGCGGTTGCATGCGTATCGCCGTCCACCTCAATGATAATACGTGCGGATAGCCAGGCAAAATCAGCGATATATGGCCCGATTGGTGTCTCGCGGCGAAATCGGGCGCCGCGACCGCGAAAACTCCGCAGGATGTCCCACATTCGCCGTTCCGCCTTTGTCAACTCGCGGCGCAACGTTTTCGCCGCATCCTGATTTTTGGCTGAACGTTGCTATGTGGCATGAAGAGGCCCCTCCCCGTCGCTTCGCTCCGTCCCTCCCCACGAGGGGGAGGGTAAGGCGCTCAATTCTGCAAGGTTTTCAAACGCCGGGATATAGGACTTTAGCGTAACGACAAGCGCGACGGCGTTACCCTCCCCCTTGTGGGGAGGGAGGCTGCGTAGCAGCAGGGAGGGGTTTTTCTTGCCGCCGTTACGATCCGTGCGTCGGATTGAACTTGGCGATCTGCAGGAATGTGACTGCCTTGCCGGTGAACTTGTTGGCGTTGGCGACCGGCAGGCTCTGCTGGAACCCGGCCGTATAGACCGTCGTCGGGGCCGTTCGCATTTCTGCATTGCGCAGGACTGCCGGTGTCACGGCCGGTGCCGTCTCGGCGACCTGCTCGGTCGAAAGAGCTCGGTCCGGAACGTCCGAGGAAACCTGGATCGCTTTCGGAGTCTGGCCCTGTGCGGCCTGCTTGCGCGGCTTGGCGCCCTTGGCCGTCGTGATGACGCCATTGTTAAGCGCGGCCACCGGGTCGCCGGAGGCCTGAGCGTCGAGCATGGTCCGGCGCAGCGATGGCTGCGTTTCAATCGACGCCATCTGCGTATTCTGCTGTGCAGCCGGTTTCACACGCCCACCAGTTGTTCCCGGCAATGTCGGCATCTCTGGCGTCGGCTGCGAACCGAAAACAACATTTCCATGCTCGCTGTCGGCCTGCTTGATAATCGCCTGCAGATCATCATCCGGAGCTGGAATAAGCTCTTCGTCGGCGGCCGCAGTTGCCTGAATTGCTTCGGTGGCGGGGCGCTGGTCGGGCACGAGCGATGCAACCATCATGTCATTGCGCTTGGGTTTGTCGAAAGGTACCGGAACGAGCGCGTTGGCCATTTGGGGCTGCGCCGTATCGGCGCTCGCATTGTTAGGATTGGCCGCAATCATCTCACGAATAGCACTGGCGCTATCCTGCGGCTCCGGTCGCGGCATCGGCAAGGCGGCGATCACAGTCGATTGATCTTCAGCGAGCGCATTGAGCGTTGACGGTTCTTCTGGCGCCGGCGTCGGCGAATAGTCAGGACGACGCAGCGGTACGGGAATCGCAAAGGCCAAGGCCCGGTTGTCTTCTGGCGATGTCGCGAGTGGCGCGTCAGGTCGCGGCGCGGTCAAAGGCGCAGGTGCGCCGCGCACTGGCAGGTCCGGAGCGATCTGCTGCTCTTCGGGTTGAGGCTGGGCACGCGTTGCGACAGCCGGCGCAGCGGTCTCTCCTCCATCCGCGTCTTCGGCTATCGCGGCTGGCTTGGTCGAAAGCGTCTTCGAAGGCTTGGAAGCAGTAGCGACAGCAGTTGTGCTCTCGCTGGAATCCTCTTCTTCATCAGCGCCGCCGCCAAAGATCATGCCAAACAGCGTCTTGCCACTGCGGCTCGAACCCGAAGCACTCGCGACCTGAATTGCGCTGCCACCATTGCGCTTGCGGGATTCGTAAGCGGCGACTGCCTGGTCGTAGCCGGGTAATGGCTTGCCATCAGAAGGAATATGCATGGTCTTACCGTCCGGGAACACGGCCAGCAGTTCCCTGCGGCTCATGCGTGGCCAGTGACGGACATTGCCGACGTCGGTATGGACGAAAGGAGAGCCGGAGGTCGGATAGTAGCCAACGCCGCCAGCCTGGAATTTCATTGCCGTAACGCGAAGCGTGGAAAGCTTTACACCCGGCAGATACCAGTCCATGGCTTTGCCCAGCATGTGCTGGCTTGTTTTCGCCACACCGCGCGAACGGGAGCGCAGCATGGAATTCGTGGCGGGAGAGCGATAGGCAGATACCACATTGATGTAGTCCCTGCCGCCGACGTTCTGATAAATCTGCCAGACCAGATCGAAGAGGCGGGGGTCCATCTTCGTCGGCTCGTTGCGGCGCCAGTCACGGAGGAACTTGTTGAGTTTGTTCAGACCATCCTGCTGGTATCGGCCATTTCTCTTGAACGTGATCTCGGCACGCTCCTTGGTGTGGATGAAATAAAGCCTGAGAGTCCTCGTCTCGGCGGAAGCCTGTGCGGATGCGAACAACATCGGCACAAAGACCATGAGGAACACAAACCAGCCGGCGCGCATAATAGAACTCGCCCACGATCTGTTGTTCTGTGCATGAATCATGTTTGACAATTTCGTCCCCAACCTTGGCCGTCTTTTCCAACCCCCGAATAGCTGGATTGTCCGATTTAATGGTTAATGGTCGCTTTACTGAAGAACAAATACGTTGAGAGCATGGCGAAAACGCATATCGAATCCAGTGTTTTGTGACATGGTCAACGGGTTGTTAACAGCAGGATTAAGGCTTTTTTTCAAATGAATCCACCCCTCAAAAGTCTAAAAGTTGCTACAAAGTGGGACAAGCAAGACGGAACTGGATCAATTGCCAACCGACTCTTAAGGTTTAGCTCCTTTATCGAGGGCCTCTGATTCGCCCTCCAAACTTCAATATTCTGGTGCCAAAATGCGTTCAAAAATCAATAAATACTCGCTTGATACCG
>NZ_JBFUMG010000040.1:0-18686 GCF_054049495.1 Phyllobacterium sp. P5_D12
GGCAACGGTTTAGGCACCAATACGCGTTGAGGCCAGCACGCACGGGAGTGCTGCTGAGTATCATGGGAACCCGCCCGTTTTGGTATTCCCGACAGAACACATCGTCCCGAAGACGTTATGACCGCGGCAAGGCGGCTCGGAGTGACCAGCTTTGGCGATTGTCTGCTAC
Source organism: Phyllobacterium sp. P5_D12 (assembly GCF_054049495.1). Classification (NCBI taxonomy): domain Bacteria; kingdom Pseudomonadati; phylum Pseudomonadota; class Alphaproteobacteria; order Hyphomicrobiales; family Phyllobacteriaceae; genus Phyllobacterium; species Phyllobacterium sp. P5_D12. Next base: position 170 of record NZ_JBFUMG010000040.1, read on the forward strand.
TTCGCGTATGCGGTCTACGTCTTCGTTCCGATGTTAACGAAAGCGTGGCATTCAGAAATTTGGTTTGGCCAAGGCGCTGAGTACAGCAGGGTAACAATTCGAAAATGTATTGGTTCGGCATAGCCTTTGGAGCATTCAACATCCTGTTTCCGACATTTGTTCTGTGGATGCTGATTGTTTACGGAGCGCGTTGACGGCGCGCCTTTGCGTTGAATCTCAGATTCACGGATTCATGATTCCCGCCCTTCGGACAGTCAAATGTTACCTGACAGGTTAACTCGAAGGCAAAATGTTCCAGCGGTGATTTTCCGCTGGTTCAAATCGCTCAATGATTTCAGTGAGTTGATGGCGCGCCCGAAAGGATTCGAACCTCTGACCCCCAGATTCGTAGTCTGGTGCTCTATCCAGCTGAGCTACGGGCGCGTGCCACAAATGCGCGTTAGTCTGCGCAGCGCGGTTGGTAATCGGTTGAGCTATGAATTGCAAGCAGCTTCGCTGAAAAAACCTCAACTATTTTCAGATGGTTGCAGGCTGCGGTTTCTTTGGAGGCTAAAGACTACGGCCGATGGCCAGATATTTATCGCGCCGATCCTGTCTCAACATGTCACGATCCATATTGCCCATGGATTTGAGAGCGACGTTGATAATGTTGCCCGTCGCCTCAATGGCTGCATCCTTGCCGCGGTGCGCGCCGCCCATGGGTTCAGGAATGATGCCATCGATGATCTTCAATTCATAAAGATCCTGCGCGGTGATACGCATCGAAGTCGCGGCATCTTTAGCCCGGGTGGAATCGTGCCAGAGAATGGACGCTGCGCCCTCTGGTGAAATCACCGAGTAGATGGAATGTTCAAGCATATAGACGCGGTTGGCCGTGGCGATCGCTATGGCTCCGCCGGACCCGCCTTCTCCAATGATTACTGAGACGATCGGCACCTTCAGATTGAGACAAGCGGCAGTCGAACGGGCAATGGCCTCCGCCTGTCCACGCTCTTCCGCCGCGATCCCCGGAAAGGCACCCGCTGTATCGACGAGCGTAATCACCGGCAAGTTGAAACGGTCAGCCAGATCCATGATGCGCACGGCCTTGCGATAGCCTTCGGGCATGGCCATGCCGAAATTGTGTTTGAGGCGTGTCTTGGTGTCGTTGCCTTTTTCCTGCCCGATAACGGCGACGGCTTGACCATTGAAGCGGGCGAGACCGGCCTGGACAGCATCATCATCCGCGTAGTTGCGGTCACCTGCAAGCGGCGTGAAATCGGTGAAGAGCTTGGAGATATAGTCCACACAGTGAGGGCGGWCCGGGTGACGCGCAATCTGCGCCTTCTGCCAGGGGGTGAGCTTGCGGTAAAGATCGCGCAACGCCTCGGCGGACCTTTTTTCCAACCGCATGATCTCTTCGTTGGTGTCGAGAGCGTCGCCTTCCTCGGCAAGCTTCTTCAACTCGAGAATTTTGCCGTCGAGATCAGCAACCGGCTTTTCAAAGTCAAGGTAGTTGTACATGGACGAGGGGTCTGCCTGCAAAACGGTGGATTTTTCACGACCTAACTGGCTGTTGCCGAGGCGCATGTCAAGGAAGCAAGGCCGAGATCATGCATTGGCCGCGCACGTTATAGAGGGAATTGCGGCAAAGGGATGGTGGTTTATTTTGCGGGACTCTTGCGTTTCACCGGCTTGGGGGAGTTTGAGCGCCTCGCGCGCTTTGGGGTCTTGCTGCGCTGCCAGCCAATCCATCTGCCTTCACCTGCATAGTTGTGAAAGCCGCCAGCTGCTGCGATCAGCCCCTGCCGCACTTCGTCTAGATCAAGCGCCGGCAAATTTTGCAGGAGAACTGGTGGCAGGTGATCGATGTCGAGCCAAGTCTGGTCAAAATAGATGTGTTCCGGTCCGCTTTCGCTGGTTACAGCAAAGAACCAGCGGCCTTCCATGACATCGCCGAACCACGGATCAGGAAACATGGAGGGCGAGAAGTCAAATCCAAACGCTGTTATTTCATCCCAGCGCCAGCTTTGCCGCCAATTCATTGTGCGGGCCAAATGGCTGGAGCGGCTAAATCCCGTTTCGTCAAAGTGGATCACTTCGCTGTCGGGTTCGACAGACGATGACTCTGATCTGTAAAACAATCTCTTCAACAGCTGCCACATGGCCATTCCGCCAGTTTGCTGGGTCCACTCCATCGGTGAGCCAGCATTTAGTCTGCCAGAGGGTGATGCTCCGTGACAAGCTGATGCAGCCGCTCTTCCATCACATGTGTGTAAATTTGCGTGGTCGAAATATCCGAATGGCCGAGCAATTGTTGCACAGCGCGCAGGTCCGCGCCGTTTTGCAAGAGATGGCTGGCAAAGGCATGACGCAAAACATGGGGCGATATCGCCGATGTTTTGAGGCCCGCTCGCGCAGCAAGCCCTTTCAGTTCCCGTGCGAACACCTGTCGTGCGAGAAAGCCGCTTTCGGATATGGCCGGGAACAACCAGACACTGGCGGAGAGATTGGGCAATACGTCACGCACCGCCAAATACTTTGCCATCGCTTCGCGCGCCTTGCCAGATAAAGGGACGACACGATCTTTCGAACCTTTGCCGCGAACCATGAGGAAGCGATTGTCGGAGCGTGCGACCGTCACCGGGAGACCAACAAGTTCAGAGACACGCAGGCCCGTTGCATAAAGAATTTCGAGCAACGCATGCAGTCGCAGCGCCTGGAGATGAACGGCACCAGATGATTTTGCGTCGAGGGTCTCTTCCTCAGCACGGGAAAGCAGTTTTTCCACATCCGACTCGCTCAGGATTTTTGGCAGGGAGCGGTCCTTTTTCGGCGTGTCCAGCGTGCTGGTCGGATCGTCGGTGCGAATATTCTCCATATAAAGAAAGCGAAAGAACTGGCGCAGGGCCGAAAGCCGTCGCGCTTGAGACGTGGCTGCGTAACCCCGTCCGGCGATGCCGTCGAGATAGGACCGTATTGTTCCGGGCTCCGCAAAGGTCAACTGGATCCCTGTTGCAACGCTGAACCCTGCAGCATCTTCCAGATCCCGGCGATACGAATCCAAAGTATTTTGGGCGGCACCACGTTCGGCGCTCATCATTTCAAGGAAGGTCTCTATGGCTGCTGCTGCTCGCATTGGCTTATTTCGGGGTATCGGGCTTCGGATTAAGTTTTTCAGAGGGAATACGAATGGTCATTTCCGTCTGCGTGGGATGGACGAAAGTCACCAGCGCAACCATGCCGGCATAGACGAGCCCCGCGAGAATCGCGAGGCTGAAAATCAATCGTGTAAGCGTTGGCATTTTCTGTTTGAATCGTCTTTGTCGGCTTTGGCACTAGGTTCCATAATCCTGCAGCTGAAACCCTTATGATTTGATGAAGCTTGCGTCTTCTAATGCCATAGTTTGCTTGACGACAGCACGGTTTTCCTGTCGAAACGCAATTATGAATATGACTGAAGACATAGTTGGGGCAGCCGAGATCGCGGAGCTTGCCAAATCCATCAGAGAGCGCCTCGGACATAGGTCCATCGTGCTTATCGGATTAATGGGCGCGGGCAAATCCACAGTCGGCAAAAAACTGGCGGCACTGGTCGAGCTGCCATTCTTCGATGCCGACAACGAGATCGAAAAAGTCTCGACCATGACTATTCCAGAACTTTTCGAAGCCTATGGAGAAGCCGAATTTCGGGACCTTGAGCGGCGTGTTATTGCGCGCATGCTTGAAAATGGACCGATCGTGCTGGCGACCGGCGGCGGTGCTTATATGAATGAACTTACGCGCAAAGCTATCGCTTCGGAAGGTATTTCACTCTGGTTGAAAGCCGAACTTGATGTGCTGATGGCGCGTGTTGCGCGCAAACAGAACCGGCCGCTTTTGAAAAACGATAATCCCCGAGGTGTGATGGAACGGCTCATGACCGAGCGCCACCCGATTTATTCGGTCGCAGATCTGGTGGTGAACTCCCGCGAGGAGAAGAAAGAAATCATTGCCTTCGAAGCAATGCAGGCAATTGCTGGCCATCTTGACGGTATTGCATCTCGCACCAATGAGGAAACCGGTTCATGACCGACGCGGTTACCACTACCACTGTACCCGTGAAGCTCGGGGATCGTTCTTACGATATTCTCATCGGGGCCGGATTGATCGACCGGGCAGGATATGAAATTGCAAAGCGGGCAAAATCGGTGCGTGTCGCCATTGTCAGCGACAAGACTGTTGCAGGTCTGCATCTCGATAGGCTCACGCGAAGCCTGACAGCTGCCGGTATAGATTCTACACCCATCTTGGTCGCACCCGGGGAGAAATCCAAAGGTTTTGCAACACTCGAAACCGTAACCAATGCAATTCTTTCCGCGCGTCTTGAGCGCGGCGATATCGTGGTTGCTTTCGGCGGCGGTGTCATTGGCGACCTTGCCGGTTTTGCGGCAGGCATTGCCCGTCGCGGTATGGGATTCATCCAGATACCCACATCGTTGTTGGCGCAGGTCGATTCGTCCGTTGGCGGCAAGACGGGTATCAACACTGCGCACGGCAAGAACCTCGTTGGTGTCTTTTATCAGCCACAACTCGTTCTGGCCGATACGGATGTGCTCGACACATTAGCTCCGCGCGAGTTCCGTGCCGGCTACGCTGAAGTTGCAAAATATGGGCTGATCGACCGGCCGGATTTTTTTGCCTGGCTGGAAAAGAATTGGCGCGGGATTTTCGCTGGCGGACCCGAACGCACTGAGGCCATTGCCATATCATGCCAATCCAAAGCCGATGTAGTCGCCAGAGATGAACGCGAAACAGGGGATCGCGCGCTGCTCAATCTTGGCCATACGTTTGGCCATGCATTGGAAACCGCGACGAATTACGATTCCGGGCGGTTGGTGCATGGTGAAGGGGTCTCCATCGGGATGGTTCTCGCCCACCAGTTTTCAGCAAAGATGAATCTGGCGAGCCCGGACGATGCTGTTCGTGTCGAAACGCATCTGCGCCACGTCGGGCTCCCGGTTTCCATAGACGATATCCCCGGGGAACTACCCTCCGCGGAAAAACTGATGGACTATATTGCCCAAGATAAAAAAGTAGCGCGCGGGGCGCTCACATTCATTTTGACTCGCGGCATTGGCCAATCGTTTATCGCAAAAGACGTGCCGCCATCGGCCGTGCTAAGCTTTTTGCAGGAGAAACATCCGACATGACCCTGGAAATCTGGATCTTCTGCGGAATCATATTCCTTTTGATCCTGATGTCTGCCTTGTTTTCAGGGTCTGAGACCGCTCTGACAGCCGTATCTCGTGCACGTATGCATCGCCTGTCCAACCGAGGCGACGAACGCGCGGCCGTAGTGGAAAATCTGATAGAAAAGCGGGACCGGCTTATTGGTGTCATGCTCATCGGCAACAACCTCATCAATATTCTAGCCTCATCGTTGACGACGAGTATGCTGCTAACATTGTTTGGCCAAGCTGGGGTTGCCTACGCCACTGCGATAATGACAGTGTTGCTAGTCATCTTCGCGGAGGTGTTGCCCAAGTCCTGGGCTATTTCGAGTCCCGACAGAAATTCGCTCGCCCTTGTCCGGTTCGCCCAGATAGTCGTCTTTCTTTTTGGCCCGCTTTCTGATCTCATTAATTGGATTGTTCGCCAGATTCTTGCGGTGTTCGGCATTAATCTTGCGGCAGGCACGTCAATGTTGTCAGCTCAGGAAGAACTGCGTGGCACTGTCGATCTATTACACAAGGAAGGCTCTGTCGTTAAAGGTGATCGGGACCAGATCGGCGGTCTTCTCGACCTGCGTGAACTCGAAGTCTACGACGTTATGATCCACCGGACCGATATGGATTCGGTCAACGCAGACGATCCCATCGAAACCATCATTACAGAAATCCTGGCGAGCCATCATACCCGGATTCCTGTCTGGAAGGTCGCGAACGACAATATTGTCGGCGTTGTTCATGCCAAGGATCTGGTGCGGGCGATCCGCGACGCCAATCGGGACTTTTCCAAGATCAACATCATGAAGGTGGCGACGAAGCCATGGTTCGTTCCGGATACGACAAGCCTTCAGGATCAGCTTAATGCCTTTCTGAGACGCAAAGCCCATATCGCCATCGTGGTCGATGAATATGGCGACGTGCAAGGATTGATCACTCTTGAAGACATTCTCGAAGAGATTGTTGGCGATATCGCCGATGAGCATGACATCGATGTGCAGGGTTGCCGTCCTCAACCGGACGGTTCAGTGCTGGTTGACGGTTCAGTCCCCATACGCGATCTCAATCGGGCCTTGGATTGGCATTTGCCCGACGCCGAAGCGACGACCATTGCCGGTCTCGTAATCCACGAAACACAGAGCATTCCGAAGGAAAAACAAGCCTTCACCTTCCACGGCAAGCGTTTCACCATCCTCAAGCGGGAAAAGAACCGCATCACGCGACTGCGTATTCGACCAATCGAGGATGACGACAAGCTGGGTTGAGCTGAGCTTTAGGCGCGTGTTGACTCACCAGGAGCAGCAGGCTCAAGTGCCAGAGCGTGGACGCTGCTATTGAGTTCGTCCTGTAGCACTTCGTTGATGGCGCGATGACGCGCAACGCGCGACATGCCGGCGAATGCCTCCGCGACAATCCGCACACGAAAATGCGTTTCGCCTGAACCGTCAAATGTGCCATGATGCTCGCTGTCAGAATGATGGTGGCCGGCGTGCAGATGGCTTTCATTGATCACTGCCAACGAAACAGGATGAAAAGCCTGCATCAGTTTGTTTTCGATCACTGACTGAGTGGACATTTCGTTCTCCTGCGCCCATATGGTAGTTTCACTTGGCAAATCCATTCATGATCACAAATTTACCGCCATTTCAGGCGTTAGGTCTATCCATGGGTAAATGTCAATTCTTGTTCCGCCAACCGATCCGTTGATGATTCTGATTCGATGACCTCAAGTTCGAAATATTTTGACAGCATCCGCATCCGCCCGAAAAAGGTGGACGAGGAGAAATCGCGCACCCCCGTCTGCCAATGGGATGGTTGCGACAAGCCTGGACCACATCGCGCTCCGGTGGGGCGTGAGAAGGAAGGCGAGTTCTTCCATTTCTGCATCGATCATGTGCGTGAGTACAACAAGGGTTATAATTATTTCTCTGGCCTTTCGGATGCCGAGGTAGCCAGATACCAGAAGGAAGCTTTGACGGGCGACCGCCCGACCTGGACCGTTGCGGGGTTACCTGGAAGCGGAGCCGGCGCAAGCGCCAGTACGCGTGCTCAAGCGAGCGCCAGCGCCAAGACGTCACCGGATTTTTCGAAGTTGCGTTCGGGTCGCGCGGCATATCAGAACAGATTCCGGGACCCCAACAGCGTTTTCAATGAGGCGCGGGTCCATATCCGCAAGCTCAAGCCATTGGAGTCGAAAGCACTGGATACGCTCGGGCTTGGCGCAAAAGCCACTGGCGAAGACATAAAGTCGCGCTATAAAGAGCTTGTGAAGATCCATCACCCCGATGCTAATGGCGGTGACAGGGCTTCCGAGGATCGTTTCCGTGACGTAATCCAGGCCTATCAATTGCTCAAAGCGGCTGGTTTCTGCTAACCCACGATTGAGCCGAATTCGGAACCTCACAGCGAGGTTCCAAACTATCTTTATGCGTCTGCGCGTGCAGTCGCGCTGGAGGCATGATGAATAAGGTTGATCGCGATATTGCGAATTTGCCGGATACAACGGTTTCTGCTGCAAAATTGTTTGGTTTTGAAACCGATATGATGGTTCCTGCCTATAAGGCGGGTGACGCTTATGTGCCGGAAATCGACACGGACTATCTCTTCGACAAACAGACCACGCTGGCCATTCTCGCGGGTTTTGCCTTCAACCGCCGTGTCATGGTCTCCGGCTATCACGGTACGGGCAAATCGACCCATATCGAGCAGGTCGCCGCACGGCTGAACTGGCCATGCGTGCGTGTCAATCTGGACAGCCACGTCAGCCGTATCGACCTTGTTGGCAAGGATGCGATCGTCGTCAAGGAAGGTATGCAGATCACGGAATTCCGCGACGGCATTCTGCCTTGGGCCTATCAGCACAATGTCGCGCTTGTATTCGACGAGTACGATGCGGGACGTCCGGACGTCATGTTCGTCATCCAGCGCGTGCTCGAATCGTCGGGTCGTCTGACGCTGCTCGATCAAAGTCGCGTTATCCGCCCGCATCCCGCCTTTCGTCTGTTTGCCACCGCCAATACGGTTGGCCTTGGTGATACGACGGGTCTTTATCATGGCACGCAGCAGATCAATCAGGCGCAGATGGACCGCTGGTCCATTGTGACAACCCTCAACTATCTGCCGCACGACAATGAGGCGGCTATCGTTGCCGCCAAGGCCAAGCACTATCAGAACAAGGAAGGCAAGGAGATCGTCTCCAAGATGGTGCGCGTTGCTGATATGACGCGCGCAGCGTTCATCAATGGCGACCTCTCGACTGTCATGAGCCCACGTACCGTGATCACATGGGCGGAAAATGCCGATATCTTCAAGGATGTGGGTTTTGCTTTCCGTCTGACCTTCCTCAACAAGTGCGACGAACTCGAACGTCCACTGGTTGCCGAGTTCTATCAGCGGGCATTTGGCAAGGAACTGCCTGAATCGACCGCCAATGTGGTCATTGGCTGAGCGTCACGATAAAGATGGCTGGTCCCGGAGACAATTCACGTGCGAATCCGAAAGGTCCGGTTGATTCCGAGCCTTTCAAGCGCGCGCTTACGGGATGCATGCGTGCGATTGCCGGCGACCATGAAATGGAAGTTGGATTCGGTAATGACAAGCCGGCGCTGACTGGTCATCGGGCCAGGCTTCCCGATCTGCCCAAGCGTCCAACTGCCAATGATGTTGCCGTCACACGCGGCCTTGGCGACTCGATGGCACTGCGCAAAGCCTGTCACAATGACCGCATTCACGCGACGCTGGCGCCCGAAGGCAAGCAGGCGAGGGCGATCTTCGACGCGGTCGAACAGGCGCGTGTCGAGGCCATCGGCGCGCTGCGTATGGACGGTGTCGCCGAGAATCTGACTTCCATGCTCTCGGACAAATATGCCCGGGCCAATTTTCCTGCAATAACAGATAAAGCCGAGGCGCCGCTGGAAGAAGCCGTGGCGCTTTTGGTCCGTGAAAAGCTTACTGGTCGCAAAGCACCGGAATCGGCTGGCAACGTGCTTGACCTGTGGCGTGACTGGATTGAGGAGAAGGCCGCGGCGGACCTCGATCATCTTGGCGCCAAGATCAACGATCAGAATGCTTTCGCTCGCGTTGTACGCGAGATGCTCGCTTCCATGGAGATGGCGGAAGAGCTGGCGCAGGAGAGTCAGGAGGACGACAGCCAGGAGAAAAAAGAGGACTCGCCAGAACCGGAAGAAAACAACGAAGGCGGTTCGGACGAGAACGAAGGCAGCGATTCGTCCGAGAATGACGATTCCGATACATCCAGCGACGACAGCCAGTCCGGCGAGGCCGAAGCCGCCGACGCTTCGTCTGACGATATGGACGAGGATTCGGACGCGGATGCCGAGATCCCGGGTGAGGCGCGGCGTCCCAACCGGCCGTTCTCCAACCTCGGAAGTGAGAGCGGCTACAAGATTTTCACGCAGGAATTCGACGAAACGACCGATGCGGAAGAGCTTTGCGACGAGGCCGAGCTGGAGCGTCTGCGGGCCTTCCTCGACAAGCAACTCGCCAATCTCTCTGCTGTCGTTGGACGCTTGGCAAACAAGTTGCAACGCCGTCTGATGGCGCAACAAAACCGCTCATGGGACTTCGATCTGGAGGAGGGTTACCTCGACAGCGCGCGCCTTGTGCGTATCGTAATCGATCCAACGCAACCACTTTCCTATAAGCAGGAACGCGATACGGATTTCCGCGATACGATCGTGACGTTGCTCATCGACAATTCCGGTTCCATGCGCGGGCGGCCTATAACTGTTGCCGCTACGTGCGCGGACATTCTGGCAAGGACGCTGGAGCGCTGCGGCGTGAAGGTGGAAATCCTCGGGTTTACGACCAAGGCCTGGAAAGGCGGTCAGGCGCGTGAAGCCTGGCTCGAGCGCGGCAAACCCGCCAATCCTGGACGTCTGAACGATCTGCGCCACATCGTCTATAAGCGCGCTGACGCTCCATGGCGGCGCTCACGGCGCAATCTGGGATTGATGATGCGTGAAGGGCTCCTGAAGGAGAACATCGACGGCGAGGCCCTGATATGGGCGCACCAACGCTTGCTGGGCCGTCCTGAGCAGCGCCGCATCCTGATGATGATCTCGGATGGGGCTCCGGTTGATGATTCTACCCTTTCGGTCAATCCGGGCAACTATCTTGAGCGGCACTTGCGCGCTGTGATCGAGGAGATCGAAACACGTTCGCCGGTTGAGCTGATCGCTATTGGTATCGGTCATGATGTGACCCGATACTATCGCCGCGCTGTGACTATCGTCGATGCGGAGGAACTGGCCGGTGCCATGACGGAGCAGCTGGCTTCACTGTTTGAAGAGCCGGAACGACAGAGCACAAAAAAGTCAGTGCGGCGATAACATGAACCGAACTGCGCTGGCTTTTCGGCGCGCATCGCTTTGCCTCGTGTTCCTTGTTGCAATGCCGGTTTCAGCGGAGGAAAACGCGGTCGTTTCCCCTGCTGTCATCAAATCCCGCGTCATCTCCAATTTTCGCATCGGCTCGTCCGAGAGGCGATTCGGAGAGCTTGAATTTGTTGGCGGTCTGGAAATGACCTCTGCGAGTTCCGACTTTGGCGGCCTTTCCGCGTTTCGTTATCTGGATTCAGGAAAGAAGTTTATCGGCATCACCGATACCGGCTTCTGGTATGCGGGTACGATGCAGCGCGATGAGGAGGGCAGACCCGCATCGATCGGCAATTTTCGCTTGGCACCGATTCAGAGCGAGGAGGGTGTTCCCGTCGAGGGCAAATGGAACTCCGATGCCGAAGGCATGAGCGTTTACGGCGATACTGTCACTGTTTCGTTCGAGCGCATCCACCGGATTGCGGAATATGCGCTGGACCTTGAAAACTTTGCCTCGACGCCAAAGAATGTTCCTCTGCCGATACCGAGCGACGAAATGCGCAACAACCGCGGCATAGAGACGATAGCCTATTCGCTGGCCTCCGGCCCATTGCACGGGGCGCGTATTGCAGTAACTGAAAAAAGCATCAACAAGGCTGGCGATATGTTCGCTGCAGTGCTCGAAGGGCCGCAAAAAGGCATTTTCTTTGTCAAACGCCGCGATGATTTCGACGTCAGCGATGGCGATTTCCTGCCCGATGGTGACTTGTTGCTGCTCGAGCGCCGCTTCAGCATGGCCAGCGGCGTGGTACTTAGGATACGAAGGATACCCGCGGCAAGCATCAAACCCGGTGCCACGGTCGACGGAGAATTCATTCTGCAGGCGGATATGCGTTACCAGATCGACAATATGGAAGGGCTGGACGTCTGGCAGACCGCAAACGGTTCTACCCGCCTATCACTTGTCTCAGATGACAATCATTCCATCCTGCAACGGAATCTTTATCTGGAATTCCGGTTTGCCGAATAGATAGCGGGGGCGAAGATTGCAAGGATCGCTCCGTAAGGCACCAGCATCACGACAGCCATGAACATTTTGACCATCAGATCGCCAAAACCCAACGACATCCACAATGGGATTTCCCTTCCAAGGAAGGGCACCAGCATGGCAAGTGACGAATCGGCGTGGCCTGTCGCGGCGTCGATCCAGGCAAAGTTGGCAGCAAAGGCGATCGAGAAGAACAGCAATGTGTCTAACAGCGAACCGAAGATGGCAGAGGCAAAAGGCGCCTTCCACCACGTCAGCTGCCGCAATCTGTTGAATACGGTGATGTCCAGAAGCTGGGCTGTCAGGAATGCCGTGCCGGATGCGATAGCGATGCGCGGCGTTGCCAGCCAGACCGAAAGGACGACGGCAATCGCAAACCCCACATAGACGACCTTCCGGGCAAAGGCCGGGCCGAATGTGCGATTTGCAAGATCGTTGACCAGAAAGGCTATCGGGTAGGTAAAGGCGCCATAGGTCAGGATTTCTCCCAATCCAAAATGATCAAAAGGATACTGAACAAGGATATTGGACGCGGCAACGACCGCGCACATAGCTAAAACGGGGAGAATAAAGTCCGAAAGGGTATAGGCGCGTTGCAGCGGCATTTTTTTATCCTGGGTAATGGAACCAGCAATAAGGCCAGCATTTGCTGGCCTCGACGACTAGAAAAATGGAAGCGATGCTAATTAAGCAGCGACCGGAGCTTCAAGAAGCTTCTTGGCAATCTGACGCTTCAGGAGACGAGCACGTTGCGACAGCTCCTTCTCGTCAGCCTTGACCAGGAATGCATCCAGACCACCGCGATGCTCGACGCTGCGCAGGGCATGGGCCGAAACGCGCAGGCGATAGCTCTGACCGAGAGCTTCGGAGATCAGCGTTACATGGCAAAGATTCGGCAAGAAGCGGCGGCGCGTTCTGTTGTTCGCGTGGCTCACATTGTTACCATACTGTACCGACTTAGCGGTCAATTCACATGTGCGGGACATCTGGTCTCACCTTCAAATTTTTCATTCGCCTTTGTCCGAATATTTCCTGCTACCATCGCACGTTGCCGTGCAGCGGCTCGCTTATCGGATGGGCGGCCTATTGGGAAGTCGCGTTTCTATAGTGATATGGGCCGCGCGCGTCAAGTGCACTTATGCCATGTTTGGCGCTGCTTTTATATAATACTGGCCAGCTTCTTGATGTATATCACAACTTTGCCCGCTTTGTACGCTCGAACAATCACTGCAGGGATGCTTTGGACAAGAATGACAAGAATGAATGCCCATAGGCAATATGCCAGCCGAACGCGAATGCTGGTGCCGCTCGCTGCACTAGCGCTGATGGGCGCGCATCCGGCGCACGGTGCCCAGTCGTATCAGACAGATTACCGCGTTTCACTCTTCGGATTATCGATAGCCAAGGCAAGTTTTTCAACCAGCGTCACAGATGATCGCGCTTACAAAGTTGTCGGGTCTCTTGCCAGCTCGGGGCTGGGTAGCCTGTTCGATGACACCAATGGCAAGCTGGACGTTACCGGTCAGTTGGCCGAGAGCGGGCCGGTACCGAATTCCTATGTTGTCAAATACCGGCATGGTAACCGAAACAAGAGCACATCGATCGCCTTTACCAACGGCAATGTAACGAATACCACCAATGATCCGCCGATCAACAGGAAGAAGAACTGGGTGGATCTGAAACCTGCCGACCTCCAGTCGGTTGCCGATCCGATTTCCGGCGTGATGGTGGCAGCGACCAGCCTTGATCAGGTCTGCAAGCAGACCTTGCATCTCTATGATGGCCAGACACGCGTGGACTTGAAACTTTCTCCATCGGGCAGTGCGCAGCCCTTTGCGACCGAGGGTTTCAAGGGCGATGCCATTACCTGTTTGGCCAAATTCGTTCCGATCGCCGGCTATCAATCAGGGCGAAAGGCTATCGAATATCTGAAGAACTCGAGCAAGATCAGTCTCACCTTTGCATCACTCGGCAAGTCCGCTATTTATTCACCGGTGCAGGCAAAGATCGGCACGCAGATCGGCACGGTGACTGTTTACGCAACCCGTTTCGAAAAGACGCAATAGACGCGGCAGGGGCCGTCTTCGAATCCGGGGTGCTTTTTGGCTACATTTGTTGGTTTCCTCGCGATCATCATGTGGGCGATGCTCGCGCTTTTCACTGATGTGTCGGGTAAGGTTCCGCCATTTCAGTTGACCGCGATGACGTTCGCTATCGGTGCGAGCCTTGGGTTGATCTCTTGGCTGTGGCGGCCAGGTGCTGCACGGCATCTGCGCCAGCCCGCAAAGGTCTGGCTGCTCGGCGTTGTCGGACTCTTTGGCTATCACTTCCTCTATTTTACGGCACTACGCAACGCTCCAGCTGTCGACGCCAGCCTTATCGCCTATCTCTGGCCGCTTTTCATCGTTGTCGGGTCCGCCCTGATGCCTGGTGAGCGCCTTCGCTGGTTTCACATTCTAGGCACGCTGCTCGGTTTGGCCGGAACAGTGCTGATCATAACCAAAGGTGGCGGCCTCGGCTTCGATCCGCAATTTGGCTTCGGCTATGCCATGGCGGGTCTCTGCGCACTGACGTGGGCCGCCTATTCGCTGTTGTCGCGACGCTTTTCCAACGTGCCAACGGATGCTGTGACGGGGTTCTGCATCGCAACGTCGATCCTCTCGCTGCTTTCTCACCTGCTGCTCGAGCAGACAGTCTGGCCGGATGGAATGACCCAGTGGCTAGCTGTCCTTGGGCTTGGGCTATTTCCGGTTGGTGCGGCGTTCTATGTCTGGGACTATGGCGTAAAGCATGGGAATATCCAGGTGCTCGGTGCGTCGAGCTATGCCGCACCGCTGCTTTCAACGCTTGTGCTGATCATCGCGGGGGTGACGGAGCCAATGGGGCGCGTGATGCTCGCATGCCTCTTGATCACGCTGGGCGCCGTTATCGCAGCAAAGGACATGCTCTTTAGACGCCGTCAGGGCTCCCAACCAGGTTCCGCCATTTCGAACTGAGCGAAATCAAATCCTGGTGCTACCGTGCACCCGACAAGTGTCCACGCGCCGAGGCTCTTGGCCATTTGCCATTGTCCTGCCGGAACAATGGCTTGCGGGCGCTGCCCATTTGCTAGATCAAGTCCAAGCGTATGGGCTTCGTGCGGTGAGCCCTCTGTCGCGACGGTCAAAAGCAGTGGTGCGCCACCATACCAGTGCCAGACTTCGGCAGCATCCTTGACGCGGTGCCAGGCCGAAATTTGGCCTTCCTCGAGCAGGAAGTAGATGGCCGTCGAGTGCCCGCGCCCGCCTTCTGGCCATTCCCCCTGGTTGTCGCGAAAAGTCTGGACATAGGAGCCGCCTTCCGGATGCGGTTGAAGCCCGAGGTGCTCGCGAATCTCGTCTGCTGTCAACACCATCAAAAGTTGTCCTTGCGCTTGCGGATTTCAGCGAAAACCGCTTCATCGGTCGCGCTCTCCATTTTGAGGTTTTTGCGGATCGCGGGATCGTGCCAGCGAAGAAACGGGTTGGTCGCCATCTCGCGCATGAGCGTTGTTGGCAGGGTCGGCAAATCCGCCTCCCGCAAAGTCTTGATTTCCTTGGCACGCTCCTTGAGCGCCGAGTTTTCCGGGTCAATGGTCAGGGCAAAACGCGCATTGCTCTCGCTGTATTCGTGGCCGCAATAGATTTCAGTTTCACCCGGCAGTCCGATCAACCGCTGCAACGACCTGAACATGGTCGCGGGCGTTCCTTCGAAAAGCCGCCCGCAGCCGAGCGAAAACAGGGTGTCGCCAGTAAACGCGACCTTGGCGGCAGGGATATGAAAGGAGATTTCGCCCGCGGTGTGCCCCGGCGTGGAAATGACCTCCACCTCGAAACTACCGAACTTGAAACGGTCACCGTGACGGACGCTGCGGTCAATACCCGGTATTTTTGCCTTTTCGTCCTCCGGACCAATGATTTCYACGCCAAATCGTTTCTTGAGCGCCAGATTGGCCTCGACGTGATCGGTATGGTGATGCGTGGTGAAAATATGGGTTAGTTTCCAGCCACGGCGCTTGAGCGCGTCAAGAATCGGCTGTTCCTCCGGGGCATCGATTGACGCGGTCAGGCCGGTTTCAGGATCATGGATCAGCACGCCGAAATTATCGCTGCGCGCGGTGAATTGTTCTATCTGCAATTGGGGCATGGTCGTTCTCTTCATTCTTTGCGGGGCAAGATAATCCCGGTTAAGCCAAGCCTGCAACCCATGTCATTTCTTGATGTTCTCATCTTCCATGTTACGTTGCGGCCATGCATCTCGACATCATCGATCTTCGCTCATTTTACGCTTCAACGCTCGGCCATCTGACCGAGCGCCATATTACAATGGCCTTGGTGCCGCTCTGGCCGAAGCTGCCAGGAGAGCGGCTGGTTGGTCTCGGATACGCCGTACCTTACCTCGACCGGTTCCGGGGCGATACGGAACGCACGTTCGCCTTCATGCCGGCCGGGCAGGGCGCCGCCAGCTGGCCGCCTGTCGAGCCATCCGCTACAGCATTGATATTTGAGGAGGATTTGCCTCTGCCCGACTCCGCAGTGKACAGAATATTGATGGTACATGCGCTGGAACATGCGGAAGATCCACGCGAAACCCTGAAGGAAATGTGGCGTGTTCTCGCGCCCAACGGCCGGCTGGTCATCGTCGTTCCGAACCGGCGAGGGCTTTGGGCAAGGTTTGAACATACACCGTTCGGCAGCGGCCGGCCCTATAGTCGAGGTCAGCTGACGCGTCTCCTGAGAGAGGCAAACTTCACGCCCGGACCGTGGGGCGAAGCTCTGTTCTTCCCGCCGTCATCGCGAAAAGCGATGATGCGGCCTTCCTCATTGTTTGAGCGGGTAGGCCGTCGGTTTTGGCCGATGTTCTCTGGCGTGCTGATCGTTGAAGCGCAAAAACGCATCTATCAGGGGCTGCCCGTTGCCAAGCGTGCGTCGCGGCGTGTGTTTGTACCGGTGCTCTCACCGCAAGGCACTGCAAGCGCCAGTTCGCGTTAGCACAATCAAATTACCCGCATTGATTGAAATTCTTGCGGCGGAATCGATGATTCTTGCACCGGAATCGCGACTCCTTGTGTACGATTCGAGAATTCTTGCGCAAATCCTAAACAGGGTTCACTAGCGCTTGAGCAAAAACACAGCCTGCTGGCCGAAGAGGTTCCAGAACCCCCATGGCATGTTGAATCCGAGCCGCTCTCCCAAGGCATTCAGCGTGACGGCGGACTCGACCTCCGCGCCAACTTCCTTGGTCATGTCGACAAAATCATTGATGGTGCAGAAGTGGATATTCGGGGTGTCGTACCAGCTATAGGGAAGGTCTTTGGTGACCGGCATACGACCGTTGATTGCGAGCGAGGTACGAACCCGCCAATGCCCGAAATTGGGGAATGACACAATGGCCTTTTCGCCGATACGCAGAAGTTCGGTGAGGACGTTCTTCGGGTTGCGGGTCGCCTGCAAGGTTTGCGACAGGATCACATAATCGAAACCGCCATCCGGATAATATTTGAGATCGCTGTCGGCATCGCCCTGGATGACCGACAGGCCGCGCGCCACCGATTCGTTGACGCCCTTTTGCGAAAGCTCGACGCCGCGACCGTCCACATCCTTGGTGTTCTGCAAAAGCTCCAGGAGTTCGCCATCGCCGCAGCCGACGTCGAGCACGCGCGAGCCGGGTTTGACCAGCGAAGCGATGACGGCAAAATCGACGCGGGGGTGAACATTCACACTCATGACGGCAAAAGCCCCTTGGCGCGGGCAGCCGACCGGATAAATCCGGTGATCGTCGAAAACATCTCGGGCTCGTCGAGCAGGAACGAGTCGTGGCCCCGATCCGATTCGATCTCGACGAAGGACACCGACGCGCCCGCTGCATTTAGCGCATGGGCAACCATCCGGCTTTCGCTGGTCGGGAATAGCCAGTCGCTGGTGAATGAAACGATGCAGAACCGGGTTTTCGATCCGGCAAAGGCATCGGCAAGGCGGCCGCCATGTTCCGCGGCGAGATCGAAATAATCCATTGCGCGGGTCATGTAGAGATAGGAATTCGGGTCGAAGCGCTCGACGAACGTCGTGCCCTGATGGCGCAGATAGCTTTCAATCTGGAAATCCGCGTCGAATCCGAAGGTCAGTTTCTGCCGGTCCTGAAGATTGCGTCCGAACTTGTTGTGCAAGGCGGTCTCGGACAGATAGGTGATATGCGCCGCCATGCGGGCGACCGAAAGACCCTTGCGCGGAACAGTGCCGGCTTCGAGATAGCGGCCTTCCTT
Source organism: Phyllobacterium sp. P5_D12 (assembly GCF_054049495.1). Lineage (NCBI taxonomy): Bacteria > Pseudomonadati > Pseudomonadota > Alphaproteobacteria > Hyphomicrobiales > Phyllobacteriaceae > Phyllobacterium > Phyllobacterium sp. P5_D12. The sequence continues at coordinate 18,020 of NZ_JBFUMG010000040.1, forward strand.
CCATTCGGGATCAGCCATGACCGCCTGCCGGCCCACTTCATGGAAGGCGATATTCTGCGACGAGTGGCGCGCACCGGTCGCGATCGCCACGGCCGCAAATACCTTGTCGGAATGGCTCGACGCCCATTCCAGCACCTGCATGCCGCCCATGGATCCACCGATCACGGCAAAAAGCTGTTTGATGCCCAAGTGCTCGATGAGCATCGCTTGGGCACGCACCATGTCCGCTATCGTGATGATCGGGAGGTCCAGTGCATAGGCTTTACCGGTTTCAGGATTGATCGAGGCCGGACCTGTCGAACCAAGGCAACCCCCGAGTACATTGGAACAGAGCACGAAATAGCGGTCCGTATCGATAGGCTTGCCCGGGCCAATGAGCAACTCCCACCAGCCGGGCTTGCCGGTTACCGGATGGACATTGGCGACATGCTGATCGCCGGTCAACGCGTGGCAGACGAGGATTGCGTTGGACTTGTCGGCATTGAGTTTGCCATAGGATTGATAGGCGATACGAAACGGCGAAAGCGATACGCCACTATCGAGATGCAGCGGCTTGTCAGCGCCAAAATCCACCACCGGACTGTGGGGATTTGTCGCTTCCTGACTTTGCTGAGCTTTTTTAGCGGATGGTCGGCTGATTTTCGTCATGTCTGCGCAATTGAGGGCG